>JALYYW010000166.1 GCA_030946085.1 Actinomycetota bacterium | reverse complement strand
GCTTCTGTGAGCACCGCCACGGGTCGGCGGTCCGGACGCACCGCCGCGCGCCGACGGTCCGGCCGCCCGGCGGGGAGCCGGCGTCTCAGGGTGACGGGCGGCCGCCGCGCCGCCGAGGCTGTGCTTGATCCCCAGCCGGCCGGCGAGCTGCAGGACGTCCCGGTGCTCGTCGGGGCCGACGAGGGTGATCCCGATGCCGGTGCGACCGGCGCGACCGGTACGGCCCACGCGGTGGATGTAGGTCTCGGAGTCCGCAGGCGGATCGAAGTTGATCACATGTGAGATCCCGTCGATGTCGATCCCCCGGGCGGCCACGTCGGTGGCCACCAAGGTATCGACGTAACCGGACTCGAAGCGAGCCAGGGCCTGCTCGCGCTGGCGCTGCGACTTGTTGCCATGCATCGCCACCGCCTCCACACCCCCGGCGCGCAGGCGCTTGACGAGCCGGTCGGCGCCGTGCTTGGTGCGGACGAACACGAGCGTGAGGTCCCGCTCGCGGGAGAGCTCTCCCACCAGCGCCTGCACCCGGTGCTCGTGGGAGACCTCGACGAAGCGGTGCTCGATCAGCTCGCCCGGACGCTGGGCTGCGGGTCCCTGCTCGTGCACCTGCGGATCGCGTGCGTAACCGCGGGCGAGCTTTCCGGCCTCACCGTCGAGCGTGGCCGAGAAGAACAGCGTCTGGCGCGCCTTCGGACAGGCGCCGACGATCCGGTCGATCGCCGGGCGGAAGCCCATGTCGAGCATCCTGTCGGCCTCGTCGAGGATCAGGACCTGGATCGCCTCGAGCCTGAAGGCCCCACGCGCCAACAGGTCCTCGAGCCGTCCCGGCGTGGCGACGATCACTTGGGAGGCGGCGGCGTCCTTGGCTTGCTTGATCAGGCCGACGCCGCCGTAAACCGCGGTGACCCGCAGCGCGCGGGCATGCGCGACCCCGCGGATGTCCTCCACGATCTGCGTGGCCAGCTCGCGGGTCGGCGCCAGCACCAGCCCGGCCGGCCGCCTGGCCTCCGCGGCGATCCGCTCCGCGAGCGGAATCCCAAAGGCGAGCGTCTTGCCTGACCCGGTGGGGGACCGGACGATGACGTCGCGCCCCGCCAAGGCGTCACCGATGACGGCCCGCTGGATCGGAAAGGGCTCGGCGATTCCCTGTTTGGATAGGGAGCTGACAACGGCGCGCGAAACGCCCAGCTCAGAGAACGACTGTGTTGACATGCTTGCTCCTTGGGCGGCGCTGAGCACCGCAAATGGCAACCGCAACGGTCGCGGGGTTCGGGAGGCGACGGCTGACCCGAACCGCTGAGAACGCGGGACCCAAGCGAGCTGCCTCGCGGCCGACGGCTGTCGACCACGGTGACGAAGCTAGCAGGTCGCCGCCCCGTCAGCTCAGCGCGGCGTCAGCTGCGGCGCGCCTGGGCGAACGTCACGAGCCTGCGACTGCGGTCGTCGTAGAGCTTGAGCCTCGTGGCGCGTAGGCCGTCCCAGAGCGTCAGGGTCGGGACCTCGTGAAAGATCGGGTTGGAGTCGTGAGCGCGCTGGAGGTTGTAGTTCGGAATGCGCGCATTGAGGTGATGCACGTGGTGCAGGCCGATGTTGCCGGTCAGGAACTGGAGCACCTTGGGCAGCTTCAGGTAGGAGCTGCCCCGCAGCGCCGCGTCGGCGTAGGTCCAGGCGCCGCTGTTCTCCCAGTAGGCGTCCTCGAACTGGTGCTGGACGTAGAACAGCCAGATGCCGGCCGAGCCGGCCAGCAGGGCCGGGGGTGCCCACACGAGCAGGAAGTCGCCCGCTCCCATCAGCCAGATGAGGGCCCCGAAGATCACGACCAGCACCACGTCGGTGGCCAGCACGCTGTTGCGCATCCGCGGGCGTGCCGTACGTGACGTGAGGCGGGGGCCCACGATCATCGCGAATATCGGACCGAGGCCGAACATCACCAGGGGGTTGCGGAACAACCGGTAGCCCAGGCGCCCTCGCCACGGGCGGGCTCTGTATTCGTCGATCGTGAGGGTGGGGATGTCCCCGACGCCACGGCGGTCGAGGTCGCCGGCAGTGGCGTGATGCACGGCGTGGTCGTGGCGCCAGCGCTGGAAGGGCGCCAGCACGAACAGGCCCAGCACCGACCCCAGTCGCGCGTTGGCGCGCCGGGAGGGCAGCAGCGACCCGTGCGTGCAGTCGTGGAACATGATGAACACCCGCACGAGGAACCCCCCGGCGGGGAGGGCCAGCAGCAGCATGAGCAACACCGACACGCGGAGCGCGAAGTACATCGCCACCGACAGCGCCAGGTAGGGGACCACCGAGGTCCCGAGGGCGATCAAGCCCTGGCGCAGCGTCGGCTGGGCGTAGGGGCCGAGCGCCTCCTGCCAGGGGGGACGGTTCGATGCTCTGGTCACGATGGTGGTCATGGTGCGACTCCGAGTGCGAGGTATGACGGATTCGAAAACGCACCATCCGGATGCCCTCTCAGTGCGCGAGCATAGTGCCTCGAGTCTCCAAAGTGGCGGAAGGGAACGGTCGTGGCGCTCAGACCACCCCCCGGGCGGCACACAGCCGCTGCAGCCGCTCCATCCCCTCGGACGGCCGCACCGGCAGCACGTCGAGCGCCTCGGCAGCTCGCCGAAGGTCGTCGATCGTGGCCCCCGCCGCCTCCAGCGCGAACCGTCCGAGCCACCGCACCGCGGCGCGCTCGTACCGCCGCGGATCGCCGTCACGCAGCACCAGGCAGATCCGCAGCGCGTCGTCGAGGCCGATCCGCGGGAGCTCCAGCGCGGCGGCAGTCACCAGCGCCTCGTTGCCGGTCGCGAGGGCGCGGCGGAACCGGGAGTACGGGTTGCCGTCGCTGGCCACGAACGTATGTTCGCATAGGAGGCGGCGTCAGCTGATCGTCACTGTGCGGCTGGTGAGGAGCGCGCCCGTCTGCGGATCGACCCAGGCCAGCCGCAGCCTCCCCGCCGAGGGGATCGCGACGTGGGCCAGCAGGAAGCCCTCCCGGCTGGTGGTCTGCACGACGCGCAGCGCGCGCCACCTGCCCCCCGGCGGCCGGAACTGGATCGCGCCGAACTGGAGCGTCGAGTGGTCGGCCGGGCGCAGCTGTCCCCACACCGTCACGCTCGCGCCGTGGCGAGCCGAGGGCAGCCAGATCGGGAGTCGGAAGGCGGCGTAGGAGGGCTTGCGGGTCCCGCCGCGAAGGATCAGACCGGTCTGGAAGCTGGACCAGTACCGGGGGCTGCCGCGCGGCTGGTACAGCTCGGGCGGACTGTCGACCAGCTCAAACTGCGCCAGCGCGTGCACTCGCGGGTCACGCCAGGTCATGTACTCGCCCTCGTTGAGCCACGCCGCCTGGTGGGCCAGCGTCGTGTGCACGTAGGGGTTGGGGGGTTTGGTCTTGTAGCCCCACTCGGTGAGGTAGAGCGGCACGCCGCCAGGCCGCCGGACCCCGTGGACCGCCATGATCCGGTCGATCGTGCGCTCAAAGTGTCCGAGGTTCGACAGCGCGATCACGTTGGGGTCAGATGTGGCCACGTTCGGGGGCGCGTCGAAGGTGTACGGGTGGTGCGCGTAACCAGCGATCGAGAACAGCCCCGGATGGGCCCGGGCGAACGCCGCGGCGCCGCCGGCTACGGGGCAGCCGACCACGGCCGCCGCCTGGCCCCGGAGCGGACGCAGCGCCGAGGAAACGCAGTACAGCGCGCGCACGAACGGAACCGGCTGGAGGATCCCCTTGTTGGCGGTCTCGCCGATCAGGATCGTGTCCCGCGCGTGCCCGGAGGCGCGCAGGCCGCCCCAGGCGGCGTCGACGAGGCTGCGGTAGAAGCGAGGCTGAAGCAGCTCCGTGAGGCCATGACCCAGCCTGCGGTGCCAGGGGTTCAGCCATGAGCGCTCGTTGGGCTCGTTCCAGATGCCCCAGGTGTCGACCTTGGGGACCGGCGTGCCGGGCGCGGTGAAGTCGCTGACCGAGGCCCGGGTGGCCGGCCGGCCGAGGAGGGCCGGCAGGCCGAGGAGGGCCGGAGAAGGCTCGGTGGCGGGCAGCGGGGCTCCGTAGGTGCCGCTGTAGCGGCGGCCGACCGCCTGCACGAACTGACGCAGCAGCGACGGGATGGGCACGCGCCCCAGCGGTGGTCCCTGGATCGGCTGGTGCCTGGCCAGCGCCCACAACGGCGTGGGAGGGTTGAGCTGGAAGTAGACCCTCATCCCGGCGGCGTGCGCCAACCGCACGAGCGTGTCGTAACGGTCCCAGGCCCCGGGTGGATAAGCCGCGGGATCGGCGGCGTGGAAGTTCGGGCGCTTGGAGGAGGCGGCATCGGGCGCCACCAGGCTCCACACCATCGATGCCTTGACGACGTCGACGCCCAGCGCGTGGAGCTCGCCCAGCCGTCGGGCCATGTGCTCGGGGGAGGAGTAGATCAGCTCGTCGTCGTCGATCAGGATCGACTGCTGGGTGGCGGAGGCCTTCGCTGCCGGCGCGTGAGCGCCTGCGAACGCGCACGAAGCGCCGAACGCGCACAGCAGCACCAGCGCCGCCGCCAGGATCCTTTGCCGGAGGCCCATCGCGTGCAGATGGTAGTGAAGCCGAGGGCGAGGAGATCCACCAGCCCGGCGAGCAGGAACGCCGGGGGGGAGGTGACAAGTACTCCGGCGAGCCTCCCGATCACCAACCCCAAGCTATCGTCTGCGGGAATGGCCGCCGTCCCGCTGAAGACAAGCGTCACCGAGATGCCCGAATCCCGGGTGCGGGTGCAGGCCGAGGTTCCTGCCGAGGAGGTCGAGCGTCGCCTCCAACAGGCGGCTCGGGAGCTCGGCCGGCAGATGCGGATTCCGGGCTTTCGCAAGGGCAAGGTCCCCCCGACGGTCGTGATCCGCCGGCTCGGACGGGAGGCGGTGCTCGACGAGGCGCTGCGCAGCGCGCTCGGGAGCTGGTACGTGGCCGCGATCGACGAAGCGGGCGTCGCGCCCATCGGCGAACCGCAGCTGGACGTAGGCGATCTGCCCGAGGAGGGTAGGCCGCTGCGGTTCTCGATCGAGATCGGGGTCCGGCCCCAGGCCACGCTTGGCGAGTATCGGGGCCTGGAGGTCGGTCGGCGTGAGCCCGAGGTCGATGAGCAGGCGGTCCAGGCCGAGCTGGAGGGCCTGCGCGACCGGGTGGCCACGCTGGAGACGGTGGAGCGCCCGGCAGGCCACGGCGACCAGGTGGTGATCGATTACCTCGGCCGCGTCGACGGCGAGCCCTTCGAGGGCGGCGAGGGGCGTGACCAGCTGCTGGAGCTCGGCTCGGGCCGCCTGATCCCGGGTTTCGAGGAGCAGCTCACTGGGGCCAGTGCCGGCGAGGAGCGTGAGGTGGAAGTGACGTTCCCGGAGGACTACCCGAACGAGCTGGCCGGTCAGCAGGCGACCTTCACCGTCACCGTGAAGGAGGTCAAGGCCAAGCAGCTGCCAGCGCTGGACGACGAGCTCGCCTCTGAGGCAGCGGGCTTCGACACCCTCGCCGAGCTGCGGGAGGACATCGAGGCGCGCCTGCGGGAGGGGGACGAGCGAGCGGTGGAGCGCGAGTTCGAGGCGGCGGTGCTGGAGGCCGCGGTGGCCGAGGCCGAGATCGAGCTCCCAGAGCACCTCATCCACGCCCGCGCGCACGAGCTGCTGGAGCAGACGCTCTCGGCGCTGACGCGGCAGGGGATACCCAAGGAGTCCTACCTTCAGATCATGGGCAAGGACGAGGAGTCGCTGGCCCACGAGGCCGAGCCCGAGGCCGCCGGCGCGCTCCGGCGTGAGGCGGTACTGGCGGCGATCGTGCAGGCGGAGGGCATCGAGCCCTCCGAGGAGGAGCTCAGAGAGGCCCTGGTTCCCTCGGCGGAGCGGACGGGAACGCCGGCGGAGAAGCTGATGGAGCAGCTGCGCTCGGCGGGTCGGCTCGAGGGGCTGCGCGAGGACGTGGCCGCCCGCCAGGCCGTGGAGCTCCTGGTGCGTGAGGCCGAGGCCATCACCGTCGAGCAGGCCCAGGCGCGGCAGAAGCTGTGGACGCCGGGAAGCGGTGAGCCCGCCGAGCCCGCAGGCCCTCTCTGGACGCCGGATTCCTAGCTCATTACGCCGCCGAGCAGCGACGGAGCACTCCTTCCCCGACCCCTGCCGGCGGGCGCAGGCAGATTGCTACATTCGGCAGGAATCCGGGATCTGAACCCAAAAGAAGAGGAACATGAGCCCACTCGTACCCATGGTCGTGGAGCAGACTTCCCGCGGGGAGCGCGCGTTCGACATCTACAGCCGTCTGCTCAACGAGCGGATCATCTTCCTCGGCACCCCGATCGATGACCAGATCGCCAACCTGATCGTCGCTCAGCTGCTGCACCTGGAATCCGAGGATCCCGACAAGGACATCTCGGTCTAC
Source organism: Actinomycetota bacterium (assembly GCA_030946085.1). Classification (GTDB taxonomy): domain Bacteria; phylum Actinomycetota; class Thermoleophilia; order Solirubrobacterales; family Solirubrobacteraceae; genus Palsa-465. Next base: position 32,065 of record JALYYW010000166.1, on the reverse strand, counting down.
ATCAACTCGCCGGGCGGCTCGGTGTACGCGGGCCTGGCGATCTACGACACGATGCAGTTCATCAAGCCCGACGTGCAGACGATGTGCGTCGGGATCGCTATGTCGATGGGTGCTCTGCTCCTGGCCGGGGGTGCCCACGGCAAGCGGATGGCGCTGCCCAACGCCAAGATCCTGATCCATCAGGTGTCCTCGAGCTTCCAGGGTCAGGCCACCGACATCGAGATCCACGCCAACGAGATCATCGATGTTCGCCGCCGGCTGGACGAGATCATCGCCCAGCACAGCGGCCAGGATCTGGAGAAGGTGCGCCGCGACACCGAGCGTGACTACTTCATGAGCTCCGAGCAGGCCACGGAGTACGGGATCATCGACCGGGTGATTTCGCAGCACTGAGGGTCTAACCTTCGGTGGGGCTCGGGTTCAGGACCCACTCCCGGGAGAGAGAGGAATCGCATGGCACGGCCGACCGACTCCAACGAGCAGCTTCTCTGCAGCTTCTGCGGTAAGTCGCAGCGGCAGGTCAAGAAGCTGATCGCCGGTCCCGGGGTCTACATCTGCGACGAGTGCATCGATCTCTGCAACGAGATCATCGACGAGGAGCTCACCGCCCCGCCGAGCTTCGACATCGAGAATCTCCCCAAGCCGCGTGAGATATACGACGTGCTGGGCGAGTACGTCGTCGGCCAGGAGCAGGCCAAGCGCTCGCTGTCGGTGGCGGTCTACAACCACTACAAGCGCGTGCAGATGATGCAGTCCGAGGAGACTGACATCGAGCTGCAGAAGTCGAACATCCTGTTGCTGGGGCCGACCGGCTGCGGCAAGACGCTGCTGGCCCAGACACTGGCGAGGATCCTCAACGTCCCCTTCGCCATCGCCGACGCCACCGCCCTGACCGAGGCGGGCTATGTCGGCGAGGACGTGGAGAACATCCTGCTGAAGCTGATCCAGGCCGCTGACTACGACGTCAAGAAGGCCGAGACCGGGATCATCTACATCGACGAGGTCGACAAGATCGCCCGCAAGGCCGACAACCCCTCGATCACGCGTGATGTATCCGGTGAGGGCGTGCAGCAGGCGCTGCTGAAGATCCTGGAGGGCTCCACGGCTTCGGTGCCGCCCCAGGGCGGCCGCAAGCATCCCCACCAGGAGTTCCTGTCGATCGACACCACCAACGTGCTGTTCATCTGCGGCGGCGCGTTCGCCAACCTCGACCGCGTGATCGAGCGCCGCATCGGCCACCAGGGCGTTGGCTTCGGCGCCGCGATCCAGAGCCGGGAGCAGCGCGATGCCGGTGAGATCTTCAAGCACTGCCTGCCCGAGGACCTGATCGAGTACGGCCTCATCCCCGAGTTCATCGGGCGCCTGCCGGTGATGTCGGCGATCCACCAACTGTCGCGTGACGAGCTCATGCAGATCCTGACTGAGCCGCGCAACGCCCTGGTCAAGCAGTTCCAACGCTTCTTCCAGTTCGACGGGATCGAGCTGGTCTTCGCCGACGAGGGACTCTCCTCCATCGCGGACAAGGCCCTGGAGCGTGAAACCGGGGCCCGCGGCCTGCGCTCGATCATCGAGGAGGTCCTCCTGGAGGTCCAGTTCGAGCTTCCCTCACGCCGGGACGTGCGCAAGTGCGTAGTCACGCGTGAGACGATCGATAAGGGCAAGCCGCCCACGCTGGTCACCGTCGCGGCGCCCGAGGAAGAGGGCGAAGCGGCCGCATAGCGTCCGGGCGGGGGCATCAGGGGCGCCGGCGGGCGCCTCCTAGACTCCCGTCCCCGTGTCAGACCTCCAGCACAGGACGCGGTATGACCCCAGCGAGGTGGAGCCGCGAATCGCGCAGCGGTGGCTGGAGTCCGGGCTGTTTCACCCCGAGCCGCAAGGCACCTCGCAGGAGAACTACTCCGTCGCGATTCCCCCGCCGAATGTCACCGGCGTGCTGCACATGGGCCACGCGCTCAACACCTCGGTGCAAGACTGCCTGATCCGTTCTCAGCGGATGCGGGGTCGGCGCACGAAGTGGATCCTCGGCACCGACCACGCCGGGATCGCCACCCAGACGCAGGTGGAGCGGATGCTGGCGAGGGAGGGCACGAGCCGCGACGAGCTCGGACGCGAAGCCTTCGTAGAGCGGGTGTGGCGCTGGCGCGGCCAGTACGGCGGCCAGATCATCGACCAGCTCAAGCGCCTGGGCGCCTCCTGCGACTACGAGGAGGAGCGCTTCACGCTCGACGAGGGCTACGCCGAGGCGGTGGGGCGCGTGTTCGCCTCCCTCTACGACAAGGGCTACATCTATCGCGACCGCTACATGGTCAACTGGGACCCCGGCTCCGGCTCGGCCATCTCCGACCTGGAGGTGGAGGATCGCGAGGTAACCGACACGCTCTTCTACATCGACTACCCGCTGGCGTCCGGGTCGGGCTCCCTCACGGTGGCCACGGTGCGGCCCGAGACGATGCTCGCCGACACCGCCATCGCCGTACATCCGCAGGACCCGCGCTATCAGCGGCTCATCGGCGAGACCGCGATTCTGCCGCTGGTCGGGCGCCGGCTGAAGATCATCCCCGACGAGTACGTCAAGCCCGAGTTCGGCACCGGCGCGCTCAAGATCACTCCGGGACACGATCCCAACGACTTCGAGATCGGGCGCCGGCACGACCTGGCCCAGCCCAGCGTGATCGGAGAGGACGGGCGGCTGATCGACCCCGCCCCGGAGCGCTTCGTCGGGATGACCGTCGCGCAGGCTCGGGAGGCAGTGGTCGAGGAGCTCCGCGAGCTCGGTGTGATCGTGCGTACCGAGGAGCTCGTGCACACCGTGCCCTTCTCCCACCGCTCTGGCCAACGGATCGAGCCGCTGGTGTCGCTGCAGTGGTTCATGGCCATGGAGAAGCTGGCGCCGCCGGCGATCGAGGCTGTCCGCGACGGCCGGCTGCGGATCTTTCCCGACTCCGAGCGCCGCCGGTATCTCGACTGGCTGGAGAACATCCGCCCGTGGTGCATCTCACGTCAACTGTGGTGGGGCCATCGCCTCCCGGTGTACTACCGCGGGGGAGAGACCCACGTCGGCACCGAGCCCCCCGATGGGCCAGGGTGGGAGCGCGACCCCGACGTGCTCGACACCTGGTTCTCCAGCGCCCTGTGGCCCTTCGCCACCCTGGGATGGCCGCAGGACACCGCGGAGCTGCGCGCCTTCTATCCCACTCATGCCCTCTCCACCGCTCGGGACATCATCTTCCTGTGGGTGGCGCGGATGGTGATGATGGGACTCGAGTTCACTGGCCAGGTCCCGTTTGGCGACGTCTACGTGCATGCCATCATCCAGGCTCCCGACGGTCGGCGCATGTCGAAGTCGCTGGGCACCGGCATCGATCCCATGTCCCTGATCGAGGGCGGGCCCCGGCCGCCGGTGTTTTCTTTGGCGAATCGTCCGGTCCTGATGGAGGATGCGCACGCGTTCTCTACGGCGGGTCGTCCGGCTGGTGACTTCCCCGCCTACGGCGCCGACGCCGTGCGCTGGGGCCTGCTGGCGATGGCCTCAGGCCAGGACGTGCGCTTCAGCGAGGACAAGGTGGCCCAGGGCCAGGGGCTGACCAACAAGCTGTGGAACGCGTCCCGGCTGATCCTGCTCGGGGTCAGCCCGCAGGCGCGAGCCGCGGTCCGGCCCGCCGCCGTGGAGGATCGCTGGATCCTGAGTCGCCTGACGCGGGCGCGTGAGGAGATCGACCGCCGGCTCGACGGCTACGAGTTCTCCCGTGCGGCGCTGACGCTCTACGAATTCGTCTACGGGGAGCTGTGCGACTGGTACCTGGAGCTGGTCAAGCCGCGCCTGCGGGCGGGAGATCCCCAGCTGGAGGCGACGCTGCTGCACGTGCTCACCGAGACGCTGGCGCTGGCCCACCCGATGATCCCGTTCGTCTCCGAGGAGATCTACGCCTACGTGCCGGGCGCCGAGGGCCTGCTGGCGGCCGGGCTCGCGACTCCACCCGCGCTCACGCCCGACGCGGAGGCCGAGCGGGAGCTGGCGCGGGCGATTCAGGCCGTGCAGGCGCTGCGGGCCTGGCGGGATGCCGCGGGGGTCAGAGCTGGCGCCACGCTTCCGGCGCGCCTGGCGGCCGAGGGCTACGGGGGGCTCGGGGAACAGATCGCGCGGTTGGCGCGCTTGTCGCTGAGCGCGGCGGGGGAGGATGCCGACTCGGCCGCCGGCGCCGCCAGTGTCGCCGTTCCTGGTGGCGTGGTGGAGATCTTCGCCGGCGAGGGCCTCGACCTCGGGGCTGCGCAGCGCAGGCTGGCCGCGCAGCGCGCCAAGCTTGACGCCGAGATCGAGCGCAGCCAGCGCAAGCTCGCCAACCAGGGCTTTGTGGCCAAGGCTCCGGCTGCCGTGGTGCAGGCCGAGCGGGAGAAGCTCGCGCGCCTGCGGACGGAGCGAGACGGACTGTGAGCCCGGAGGAAGCCGAGCGGTACCTGCTCTCGCTGGAGCTGTTCGGCATGCGCTTCGGCCTTGACCGGATGCGCCGGTTGATGACCGCCCTGGGGCATCCCGAGCGCGCCTTTGACTCGATTCATGTCGTCGGTACCAACGGAAAGTCATCCACCGTGCGCATGATCGCCGCCATCCTCGCCCATCACGACCTGCGCACCGGCGCCTACCTCTCGCCGCACCTTGCCTCATTCACCGAACGGATCCGGGTCGCCGACGCCGACCTGGAGCCCGTGGCCTTCGCCAGCGCTGTTTCCCGGGCGGCCCGTGCGGCGGAGCTGGTCAATCGCTCGCTGGGCCCTGAGGACCGGGTCACCCAGTTCGAGGCGCTCACCGCAGCCGCCTACTGGGAGCTGGCCCGTCGCCAGGTGGAGGTGGCGGTCATCGAGGCCGGCTTGGGGGGGCGCTACGACGCCACCAACGTGATCCCCTCCCGGGTCCAGGTGCTGACGAGCATAGGGCTCGAGCACACGCGCTGGCTCGGGCCCACGATTAGCGACATCGCCAGGGAGAAGCTCGACGTGGTGCAGCCACAGAGCACGCTGGTGCTGGGCGCTGGGCTGCATCCAGACGCGGGCGCCCAAGCCGAGCGCGTGGCGGCGCAGCGGGGCGCACAAATCGTGTGGGCCGGGCGCGATCCGGGCGTGGCCGTGGGTGCGAGGGGTGCCTTCCAGCGGCGCAACTTCGCGCTCGCCTGCGCAGCGGCCGAGGCCTACCGGGGCCGGCTCGACCCCGAGGCGGTGCGCGCCGCTGCGCGTGAGGTGAGGGTTCCCGGGCGCCTGCAGCAGATCGACGACCACCCGCTCACGATGCTCGACGGGGCCCACAACCCGGATGGAATCGCGGCGCTGGCCGAGTCGGCGGCCGAGTGCAGGCAGGGGCGCGAGCCGCTCGTGGCCGTGGTCTCGATCCTGGAGGACAAGGATGCCGCTGCGATGCTCGCCGGGCTGATCGGGATCTGCGATGCGCTGATCTTCACGAGCAGTCAGAATCTCCGCGCTTTGCCGCCGCCCACCCTTCAATCGCTGACCCGGCAGCTAGATGGCCCCCCCGCGGAGGTCGTGCCGGCACCCCGCGCGGCGGTGGCGCGCGCGCGTGAGCTCGCCGGACCGGGGGGGATGGTGCTGGTCACGGGCTCGATCTACCTGGTCGCCGATCTCCTCGCCCAGCCGGGGGCCCGTAGGGCCTCGATGCTGTGAACGAGCACGAGGAGCATCCCAGCTTCCTGAAGATGGTCGGGGTCGTGGCACTGGGTGTCGCGCTCGTGATACTCGTATTCTTCGCTCTGGGCTACGGGTTCGGCCTCCTGTTCCTTTAAGTTGAGCCTGGGCGCGGCTGCGCCCGTAAGCCGCCGCCAGAGCGATCCGACCGCCCCGCCCACTACACTCTCGCCCCGTCATGTTCCTGCTCTTCGGCGTCTTCGGGATCAAGAACGGCACGATCAACCTCGTGGTGTCGCTGGTCGTGCTGTTCCTGGTGGTGATGTGGCTGGCCCTCGTGTACTGGACTTACGCCGACGCGCGGCGGCGGATCGTCGACCCGATGCTGGTCGGCTGCGCCACCGCGGCCTCGCTCTTCCCCTTTGTGGGGACGATCGTGTACATGATCGTGCGCCCGCCGGAGTTCATCGAAGACGTGCGCGAACGTGAGCTGGAGATGCAGGCGGCAGAAGCGCGGCTGGCAGAGGTCGGCTACCACCTGTGCCCCCACTGCGACGCCGAGGTGGAGAAGGACTTTCTGCGCTGCCCGAGTTGCATGCGCAAGCTCAGGGATCCCTGCCGTACCTGTGGCCGTCCACTCGATCCGAGCTGGAAGCTCTGCCCGTACTGCGAGGCGGAGATCGGTAATTCGCCGCCGCCGCGGCGAACCCGCCGGCGTCGCGAGACCGCACCCGAGCAGACGGTCGCCGGCGCCGCCGGCGAGGCCAGCAGCCGCCCGTCGGCCCCGTAGCGCGGCCGCCTCCGCCCACCATCGAACAGGGAGATCAGCTTCCCATGGAGCGAACGCTCATCCTCGTCAAGCCCGACGCCTTCGCCCGCAACCTCACCGGCGAGATCATCGCCCGCTTCGAGCGCAAGGGCCTTCACCTGGCGGCGCTCAAGCAGATGACGATGACCCGGGAGCTGGCGCAGGAGCACTACGCCGAGCACGAGGGTAAGCCGTTCTTCGAGGCGCTGGTGAGCTTCATCACCTCCGGACCGCTGGTGGCGATGGTGCTGGAGGGCGAGTTGGTCGTGGATGCCGCCCGCCAGGTGATCGGTGCCACCGACCCGCTGAAGGCCAACTCCGGCTCGATTCGCGGCGACTACGCGGTGGTTGTCGGCCAGAACATGGTGCATGGCTCCGATTCGGACCAGTCGGCCCAGCGCGAGACGGGGCTGTTCTTCCCGGAGCTCTGACCGGTTGGGAGGGCGGGTGCCGCTGATCCTTGCGTCCCGCTCGCCCCAGCGCCGGGCGATCCTGGAGCAGGTCGGGATCGCCTTCTCGGTCCGGGCCGCCGACGTGCCGGAGCTCCTGGAGGGCGATCCCGAGGCGGTGAGCGTCGAGAACGCGCGGCGCAAGGCCGCGGCGGTCGCCGCGCGCGCGCCGGGGGCGCTGGTCCTGGGCGTCGACACCCTCGTCTGGGCCGCCGGGCGGATCTACGGAAAGCCCGCCGACGAGCAGGCGGCGCGCGCGGCGCTGACGGCGCTCTCCGGGCGCCGGCACTCCGTGGTGAGCGGCCTCTGCCTGATCGGCTCGGGGCGCGTCCGCAGCGCTTTGGCACGGACCATCGTGTGTTTCCGAGCGCTCGATTGCACGCTGCTGGACTGGTACCTGGCCACCGGGGAGTGGCGCGAGCGCGCCGGCGGCTACGCCATCCAGGGGCACGGCGCCGCGCTGGTGGAGGCAATCGAGGGCGACTACTTGAACGTCGTCGGCCTGCCGCTGGCCACGCTGCTGGGGCTGGAGCCGGGCCTCCTCGGCGGCTCCCGGTCCCCGGGGTGAGCCCGCCCACCCGGCGTGAAGGCCGCCCCTTAGCCGACGTTTAGCGCATTTACAGGTTTTTTCCCGCTGCGAGCGCGCGCCGCGAGGATCGTCGGCGGCCTGAGGTTCGTTACACTCCGTGGCGAACGGGACTGGCAGCTTGGCGTGTCCTTTAGCTTCTTCGTCGCCCCGTTCATCGCTCCTGCGACTCTCCACCTATGGGCTTTTTCACGTACCTAACCGGCTTCGGTGGCCGCGACATGGCGGTCGACCTCGGCACCGCCAACACCCTCGTCTATGTCCGCGGGCGTGGGATCGTGCTCTCCGAGCCGAGCGTCGTGGCCGTCGACTCGCGCACAGGCGAGGTGCATGCCGTGGGGATCGAGGCCAAGCGCATGCTCGGTCGTACGCCGGGCACGATCTCGGCGATCCGCCCGCTGAAGGATGGTGTGATCGCCGACTTCGAGGTCACCGAGGAGATGCTGCGGCACTTCATCCAGAAGGTCCATCAGAACCGCTGGGCCCACCCGCGGGTCGTCGTCTGCGTTCCCAGCGGCGTCACCGGCGTGGAGAAGCGCGCGGTGGAGGAGGCGTGCCTGTCGGCCGGGGCGCGCCAGGCCTACCTGATCGAGGAGCCGATGGCGGCGGCGATCGGCGCCGGGCTGCCGGTGGGTGAGCCGACCGGCTCGATGGTCGTGGACATTGGTGGCGGCACCAGCGAGGTGGCCGTCATCTCGCTCGGCGGGATCGTGGTCTCGCAGTCGATCCGAGTGGGCGGCGATGAGCTCGACGAGGCGATCATCAACTACGTCAAGCGGGAGTACAAGCTCCTGATCGGCCAGCAGACCGCCGAGGAGGTCAAGCTCGAGATCGGCTCCGCCCACAAGATGAGCGAAGAGGTGCAGGCCGAGATCCGCGGACGCGACATGGTCTCCGGGCTGCCAAAGACGGTGGTCCTGACCAGCGAGGAGATCCGCGGTGCCCTGGAGGAGCCGGTCTCCCAGATCATCGACGCGGTCAAGGAGACCCTGGATCGCACTCCCCCCGAGCTGGCCTCCGACATCATGGACCGTGGCATCATGCTGGCCGGAGGCGGGTCGCTGCTGCAGGGAATCGAGGAGCGCCTGCGTCACGAGACGCAGATGCCCGCGCACCTCGCCGAATCCCCGCTGACGTGCGTGGCGGTGGGATCGGGGAGGTCGCTGGAGGAGTTCGAGGCGATTCACCGTTCCAGCAAGAATTCACGCAACCGCCGCCGCCGGTACTAGGTTCGAACCCTGAGTGCCAACGGCGCGGAGCTGAGACCTGGGGCCAGCCTCAACAATGCATGACAAGCAAGTCCGACGGCGACGAGCAGTGCTGCTGCTGCTCGTCGTCGTGTCCCTGATCCTGCTGACGGCCTACTTCGGTGAGTCGCCCGGGAGCCCGCTGCACGGCGTGCAGCGCGGAATCGTAGAGGTGCTCTCGCCGATCCAGGAGGGAGCCAGCAAGGCGCTCAAGCCGGTGCGTGACGTCGCCGGCTGGTTCTCGAATACCTTCCGCGCCAAGTCCCAGCGTGACCAGCTGGTCAAGGAGAACCAGAAGCTCCGCCAGGCGCTCGCCGGCGCCCAGGGCGCCCAGATCCTGAACAACCAGCTGACCAAGCAGGTCGGCCTGGACAACAGCATCGGCGTCAGCCGCTACCAGCCGGTGGCCGGTCATGTGATCTCACGAGATCCGACCCTGTGGTACGCCTCTGTCGAGGTGGACAAGGGCTCCGACGACGGGGTCCACCTCAACGATCCGGTGATCGGCGACGGTGCCCTGGTGGGCCGCGTGTCCAGTGTCGCCGCCACCGTCTCCTTTGTGACGTTGATTACCGATCACTCCTCCGCGGTCACCGCGCAGGTGCAGGACCAGAGCGGCGACACGGGTGTGTTGGTGCCGGCGGTGGGCAACCCCAACGCGCTGCTGCTCCAGTACGTGATCAACCGCCGCGCGCCGATCCAGACCGGACAGCAGGTGGTCACGGCGGGCTTCCGGTCCGGTCCGCTTGACTCGCTGTTCCCGCCGGGGATCCCGATCGGGCAGGTCACGAACTTCAGCCAGGCGGGGCTGCTGGAGAACGGGCAGGTGCAGGTCAACGTCGCCGCCGACCTGCGCCACCTCGACGTCGTCCAGGTCCTTACCCGAGCACATCCGAGCTCCCAGCGGGCGGGCCTGCCATGAGCGAGATGCGGCTGCCACTGAGGATCGTGCTGCTGTCGTTCGCCACCGTCGTGATCCAGGTTGCGGGCATATCGCAGATATCGATCTTCGGAGTGAGCGCCGACTTGACGCCCCTGGTGGTGATGTCGGTGGGACTGCTGGCCGGCTCCATGCTCGGAGCCGCCACGGGCTTCGGGATCGGCCTGTTCGTCGATCTGCTGCTGGTCCAGACGCTGGGCGTGACCTCGCTGCTCTACATCACGATCGGCTACTGGTGCGGGCGCCTGCGTGAGCTCCGTGACCCCTCCCACGGCCTGGTGCCGCTGGCGTTGGGGGGGGCCGCCACGGCCTTCGCGGGGATCGGCATGGCGCTGATCCAGTTCCTCCTGGGTGTCCAGGCCCCGGTCAGCCTGCTGCTGATCCAGCAGATCTTCATCACCGTGCTGGTCAACACGCTGCTGGCGCTGCCGGTGTACGCGGTTGTGCGCCGGATCATCCGCCCGGTGCTGCCCGATGACCCGCGCCGGCGCCGTCGCCGCGCCTACACCACCGGTGGCCTCAGCCCGCTCCAGCGCCCCTCCGAGCGCCTGGGCCAGATCCCCCGGTCCGCATCGCGATGATCCAGCTGCCCGACGACCGGCGTCCGCCGCTGACCCCCCAGCTGGCCCTGCGCGTGGCGATCGTGGGCAGCGTCGCGCTGGGCCTGTTCGCGATCGTCTTCTTCCGCCTGTGGTTCCTGCAGGTGCTCTCCGGCGAGCGGTACCTGGCCCAGGCGAGCGTCAACCGCGTGCGGGACATCGCCGTGCCGGCCCAGCGCGGCCCGATCGTCGACCGCAACGGCAACCTCCTGGTCGACTCCAAGGAGACGATCGCGGTCCAGGTCAGCCCGACCGACCTGCCCAAGAACCCGGTCCGCGTGCGACGCATGTACACGCGCCTGGCCGGCGTCCTGGGCGTCTCGACCCGCGCGCAGCCCTGCCGGGTTCTGCACGGCATGCAGCGACTGGCGCCGATCCCCTGCCGGGTGGCGCAGCAGCAGGCGGTGCTGCCCTACGCCAACGTGACGCTCAAGACCGACGTACCGCTGCAGATCCTCTGGTACCTCTCCGAGCGCCAGGACCAGTTCCCCGGGGTCAGCGCCCAGCAGGTGTGGCTGCGCTCCTATCCGCTGGGGGACACCGCCGCACAGCTGTTCGGCACGGTCGGTCCAATCAACGCCTCAGAGCTCCACGAGCGGCGCTTCGGCGGAGTCTCCCGCCAGGCGATCGTCGGCCAGTCGGGACTGGAGTACTACTACGACCGCTACCTGCGCGGCCGCGACGGCGCCAAGCGGGTGCAGGTAGATTCCCTCGGCCACCCCCGTGGCGATCTCTCCGAGACCAAGCCGACCCAGGGGCACGCGCTCAAGCTCTCACTCGACCTGGGGCTGCAGAAGGCCGGTCAGCAGGCGCTGGCGCAGGCGATCGGCTCCAATCCGCCGGCCCCCGCCGGCGCCTTCGTGGCGCTGAACCCGGTCAACGGGGAGGTGCTGGCGATGGGCTCCGTCCCGACCTTCGACCCCAACGTCTTCACCAAGGCGATCTCCCCGCGGCGCTACGCGCAGCTGTTCGGCCCGGGCGCCGGTTACCCCTTATTCAACCGGGCCATCCAGAGCTCCTACCCCACGGGGTCGACCTTCAAGGGGATCACCGCCACCGCGGCGCTGCAGAGCGGCGCCTGGAGCCTCGGCCAGTCCTACGACGACAGCGGCGTCTACCAGAACGGCCCCGGCGACGTGCGCCACAACGCCGGCCACGCCGCCTACGGCTCGGTGGACATCGTCTCGGCGATCAGGGTGTCCTCGGACAACTTCTTCTACAACCTCGGGCGGTTGCTCAACTCAGACCAGCCGCGGGGCGGCCCCCTGCAGCAGTGGGCCCGGGCCTTCGGGATCGGCCGCCCCACCGGTGTCGATCTCGGCGGCGAGAACGCCGGCATCTTGCCCTCCCCGCGGTGGCGTGCCGCCCGTGACCGGCTGGAGATCGCGTGCGAGCACAAGCGCCACATCCCCAGTTGCGGGATCGCCGACGGAAGGCCGTGGTCGGTGGGCGACAATGAGAACCTGGCGGTGGGGCAGGGCGATCTGGAGGCCACTCCGCTGCAGCTCGCCGTGGCCTACTCGGCGATCGCCAACGGCGGCGCAGTCGTGCGGCCCCACGTGGGGCTGGAGGTCGACGCCGACGACGGAACGGTGCTGCAGCGGATAGATCCGGCTCCCAGCCGGCACATCGGCATCGCCTCGCAGAACCTGCAGGCGATCCGTGAGGGTCTGCACGAAGCCGCCTCGCAGGCCGGGGGCACCTCGGTCGACGTGTTCACCGGGTGGCCGCAGGATCGCTACCCCGTCTACGGCAAGACCGGTACCGCCCAGCACAACGGCCAGGCCGACCAGTCCTGGTACGTATGCTTCGTTCCCGATCCCCAGCGGCCGATTCTCGTGGCCGTCACGGTGGAGCAGGGCGGTTTCGGGGCCCAGGCCGCGGCCCCGGCGGCGCGCCAGATCCTCTCGCAGTGGTTCTTCGGCAAGCGGGGAAATTTCGTGGCGGGAGCCTCCAAGACGCTATGAGCAGCCGGATGACCGCGATCCAGGTCCCCGAGGAATCGGTGCTCGCTCCGACGCAGAGGCTGTTGCGGTTCGATCCGCTGCTGATCCTGGCGGCGCTGGGGCTGATCGCGTGCTCGCTGGTGACATTGAAGGGGGCCACGCAGCACTCGATGCCGGGGCAGCCGCTCTTCTACGTCGAGCGGCAGGCGATCTACGCCGCGCTCGGCCTGGTGCTGGCGCTGCTGATCTCCCGAATCGACTACTCGCGGCTGCGCGAATACAAGTACGGCCTCTTCGGGCTGATCGTCGTGCTCAACATCGTGGTCTTCGGCATGCCGGCGATCCGCGGCTCGCACCGGTGGATCCCGCTGCCGTTCTTCGAGGTCCAGTCCTCGGAGTTCGGCAAGCTGCTGCTCATCACCGCGCTGGCCGCCTTTGCCGTGGACCGCGCCCGGCGGCTGCACGAGCGGCGCACGACCGCGCGGATCATGCTCCTGGCACTGGTGCCGGCGCTGATCGTGATACCCCAGCCGGACCTCGGCACCGGCCTTGTGTACGTGGCCGTGGCCTTCTCGATCCTCTTCTTTGCCGGCACATCGTGGAAGCAGCTGGCCGCGCTGACGGCGATGTTCGGGGTATCGGTGGCGATCGTGCTGGCGGGAGCCCCGGCCGCCGGCGTCCACGTGCTCAAGCCCTACCAGGTGCAGCGCCTCACCGGCTTCCTGAACCCATCCCACGATCCGCGCAGCCAGACCTACAACATCACCGAGTCGCTGATCGCGATCGGCTCCGGGAAGAAGTCCGGCCGCGGCGTGGCCCACGCCACCCAGACCAGCCTCAAATTCCTGCCCGAGAACCAGACCGACTTCATCTTCGCGGTCGTCGGAGAGACCTACGGCTTCGCTGGGGCCGCGCTCGTGCTATCGCTGTACGCACTGTTGATCTGGCGAAACCTGCGCATCCTGACCCTGGCCAAGAATCTCTATGGCACGCTGATTGCCGCCGGCATCCTTGCCATGCTCATGTTCCAGGTGTTCGTAAACGTCGGAATGACGATCGGCATCATGCCGATCACCGGTGTGCCGTTGCCGCTCATGAGCTACGGCGGCTCGTCGGTGCTGGTCACGTTCCTGGCCCTTGGATTACTGGAGTCGATCCACATCCAGGCCCGGATGACCTCCGCTGCAAAGGGACGGACGGTGCTGGCCTGATGGCCGACCGGGTCCGACAGGCGCGCTGCGCGCCATGCAATCACTCCGCTTCCGTCGCGCCACACGCGCCGCCAGGGCATGCCTCACCGCCCGCGCGGCCGCCGCGCCCGCAAGCGCCAACACTCAAAGGACTGAACGAAATTGAAGAAGCAAGTATTGGTAAGCGTCGATCGTGGCGAAACGCGAGTGGCGCTGCTGGAGGCCTCGGGCACCGTGGCGGCGCGGAGCGCCGGCTCGGCAGGAACCCGACGGCGGCGTAAGAGCACCAAGCCGAGCGCCGGCTACAGCGTCGCCGAGCTCTACCTGGAGCGCCGCGGCGCCCGCTCGATCGTCGGCAACATCTACAAGGGGCGCGTCGACAACGTGCTGGGCGGCCTGGAGGCCGCCTTCGTCGACATCGGCCTGGAGAAGAACGGCTTCCTGCACGTCGACGAGATCGTCCTGCCCGGCGTGGAGGCGCCGCGGCGGGGGCGGGGCAGCGGCCGTGACGCCCGGCAGATCACCGATCTGCTGGGACCCGGTCAGGAGATCGTCGTCCAGGTGGTCAAGGATCCACTCAAGACCAAGGGCGCGCGACTGTCGATGGACCTGACCATCGCCGGACGCTACATGGTGCTGGCGCCCTTCGGCGAGGGCGTGGGCGTTTCCCGGCGCCTGGAGGACAAGGAGCGTGAGCAGCTGCGCAAGGAGGCCGCCAAGCTGGACCTGCGGGGCGCGGGCGCGATCATCCGCACGGCCGCCCAGGGCGCCCGACGCGCCGACCTGGAGCGCGAGCTGCTGTACCTCTTCAAGCTGGGCGAAGTGCTCCAGAAGCGAGTGGAGGAGACGCCGGCGCCAGCCCTGGTCTTCCAGGAGGCCGACCTCTCGGTCCGGGTCGTGCGCGACATCTACTCCTCGGAGTTCGAGCGCGCCATCGTCGATGACCCCAAGCAGCACCACCGGCTGGTGTCGTTCTTCTCACGCACCTCGCCGGAGCTGGTGGAGCACGTAGAGCTGTGGGAGGAGGAGCAGCCCCTGCTGCAGGCCTTCGGCGTCGAGCAGGTGCTCGCTTCGACGCTCTCTCGGCGCGTGGATCTGGCCAGCGGTGGCTACCTGATGATCGACTACGCCGAGGCGTTGACCGTGATCGACGTCAACTCCGGGAGCTTCATCGGCCGCGGCAAGGGCGCTCGGCTGGAGGACACGATCACCAAGACCAACCTGGAGGCCGCCGACGAGGTGGTGCGCCAGCTGCGACTGCGTGACATCGGCGGGATCATCGTGATCGACTTCATCGACATGGCGAAGTCGCGCAACCGCGAGGCGGTGCTGAAGACGTTGCGCAAGGCGCTCGACGAGGACCGCACCAAGACCTTCGTGGTGGAGATAAGCCCGCTCGGGCTGGTGGAGATGACGCGCCAGAACGTCACCGACGGCGTGCGGGAGATCATGACCCGCCCCTGCCCCACGTGCTCGGGCGAGGGCGTGATCAAGTCCGAGGAGACGATCGCGATCGAGTTCGAGCGCCGGATGCTCAACCTGGCCAAGGAGACGCAGGCGCAGGCGCTCCTGATCCAGATGAACCCGCGCGTGAGCGCCGAGTTCACCCGCGACGGCGCCCGCGTGCTGCACGCCATCGAGGCGGAGTCCGGCAAGTGGTTTCACTTTCAGGGGTCGGAGGGCCTGCCCCTGGAGCATTTCTCGGTGCTGCTGGAGGGCGACCGCGAGCAGGTGCTGGAGCGCGCGCTGCCGTTCCGCGAGGGCGAGGAGGTGCACGTGGAGATCGTCGAGCCGCACATGTACAGCCCGGGCGACGCGGTGGCCAAGATCGACGGCTACATCATCGCGGTGCGTGGCGCGACCAGGCACGTCGGCCAGAAGCGGGTCGTGCGGATCGAGGAGGTTGGCCGGACCTCGGCATGGGCCACGCTCGTCGACTCTCCCGGCGGGCTACCCGAGGACTCCGGGAGCGGCTCGGCGGCAGGCGATTCCGGGGATGCCCTAGAATCCAAGTCCCGGCGCCGCGGCCGCAGAGGCGGCCGGCGCCGTTCGGCCGCAAAGTCGGAATCGACCTCGGTGGCATCCTCTCCGGAATAGATCATGTACGCAATCGTCAAGACAGGCGGAAAGCAATATCGCGTGCAGCGGGGACAGTCCCTGCTCGTCGAGCGGCTGCCGGTCGGCGACGGGGAGACGCTGACGCTGCAGCCACTGCTCTACGTGGACGGCTCCGACGTGCTCGACGGCGATGCCCTGGCCCGAGTCAACGTGCAGGCTCGCGTGCTCACCCATGAGCGCGGGCCAAAGCTACGCATCGTGAAGTTCAAGCCCAAGCGCGGCTACAAGCGCCGCACGGGCCATCGCCAGGAGCTGACGCGGATCGAGGTCACCGAGATCGCCTTGCGCAGCGGCCAGACCGCCACCAACCCCTCGGAGGGCAGCAATGGCGCATAAGAAGGGACTGGGATCCTCCCGCAATGGCCGTGACTCCAACGCCAAGCGCCTCGGTGTGAAGACGTTCGCCGGTCAGCAGGTGACCGGCGGCGAGATCATCGTCCGCCAGCGTGGCACCCGCTTCAAGCCGGGCGACGGTGTCGGGATCGGCAGGGACCACACCATCTACGCGCGGGCGGTGGGAACGGTGCAGTTCACCCGCGGCCGCCGCGGGCGCGTGATCTCCGTCGCCCCGGGCGACGGAGAATAGGCTCAGGCGGCGCGTTCCTGCACCGCGGTGCAGAACGCGCAGCGGCGCGCCAGCACCGGGATCTCGCTCAGGCACTCGGGGCATGGCCGCGTCTCTGACTCCACGTTGGGCGTCGTCTGACGCCGGGCCATCAGCGCGTTCACCGGCCGCACGACGAAGAAGAACACCGCCGCGGCGACGGAGACGAACGCGATCAGGAAGTTGATGAAGTCGCCGTAGAGGAAGTGGCTGGAGTTGACGGTGAACGACAGCGCGGAGAAGTCCGGCTTGCCGAAGATCAGCGCGATGATGGGCGTGATCAGGTCGCGCACCAGCGCCGTGACCACGGCGCCAAAGGCGGCACCGACGACCACGGCCACGGCCAGGTCAACGACGTTGCCGCGCAGCAGAAACGCCTTGAAGTCCTTGAGCATGCCAACCTCCCACTGTCAGAGAAGAACCTGAGCGGGGTTTCGCGGCCGGCGGCGGGAATCCTGCCGGCTCGCGGACGCGGCGGACCGGAGTCAGCCCTCCTGGGCCGTCGGGCGGATCAGGATCTCGTTGACGTCGACGTGCGGGGGCTGGGAGACGGCGTAGATCACCGCGCGGGCGATGTCCTCCGGTTCCAGCGCATCGCTGACCGGGTCGTCGAAGAACGGCGTATCGACCATTCCCGGCTCGATCAGCGTCACCCGAACCCCCGTGCCATTGCACTCCAGGCGAGCCGCCTCGCCCATTCCCGTGACCGCCCACTTGGTCGCCGAGTAGAGCGATCCGGACAGCGCCCGACGGCCGGCAACCGAGCCGGTGAGCAGCAGGTGCCCCTTGGACTCCTTCAGCGCGTTCAGCGTGGCCCGTATCGTCAGCGCCGCCCCCAGGACGTTGGTCAGGACCATCGCGCGCCACTGCTCCGGGGATCCCTCCAGGAAGCCCCGAGCGGCGCCGAAACCGGCATTGGCAAAGGCGACGTCCAAGCGCCCGTAGTGCTCCAGGCACCGGCGCACCATCTCCTCCTGCTGGTCGAACTCGGTCACGTCGCAGGTGAGAGCCAGTGCGCGCTCAGCGCCGCCGAGCTCCTCGGCGAGGTCGGCGAGGCGATCGGCTGAGCGTGCGGCCAGGACGAGGCGATACCCGGCCTGCGCGGCTTGGCGGGCGGTGGCGGCGCCGATGCCGCTCGATGCGCCGGTGATGAGGAAGACGGGATCAGACATGACACGATCTTAGGCCGATCATGCAGGACCGTGCTCGCATCCACGTTCAGGCTGGTGGCGGCGGCGACGGCTGCCTCAGCTTCCGCCGTGAGGCGCACGTGCCCAAGGGCGGTCCCGACGGCGGCGACGGCGGCCACGGGGGGGAGGTGGTGCTGATCTGCAGCGACTCGTTGCGGGACCTGGAGACCTTTCGCCGCAGCGCTCACTTCAAAGCCGGCCGCGGGGGACACGGTCAGGGATCGCTGCGCCATGGCGCCGAGGGCCAGGCGTTGGAGATCGCTGTCCCGCCGGGCACCGAGGTGCTCCTCGAGCGCGACGGCACCGAGCACGACCTGGTGCGGCCCGGCCAGCGGGCGGTGATCGCCCGCGGGGGCTCCGGCGGCCGCGGGAACAAGCGCTTTGCGGGGCCGACCCACCAGACCCCCAGGTTCGCCGAGCGCGGCCTGCCCGGGGAGGAGAGCTGGGTGACCCTGCAGCTGAAGCTGCTGGCGGACGTCGGTCTGGTCGGCCTCCCCAACGCCGGCAAGTCCTCGCTGCTGGCACGTCTGACCCGGGCCCGTCCGAAGGTCGCCGGCTACCCGTTCACGACGCTGGAGCCGGCGCTCGGCACGCTGGCGCTCGACGATCGTCAGCTGGTGATCGCCGACATTCCCGGACTGATTGAGGGGGCCAGCACCGGCGCCGGCCTCGGGCACGCGTTCCTGGCTCACGTCGAGCGCACACGCCTGCTGGTGCACGTACTGGACCTCCTGCCCCTCGACGGGTCCGATCCGGAGTCCAACTACGCCACCGTCGAGCAGGAGCTGGAGCTCCACAACCGGCGGCTGGCAGGACTGCCCCGGATCCTGGTGCTCTCGAAAGCCGATCTTGTCGACTCCGGCGCGGCTGGCGCAACCCAGTCGAGTTGGCGACAGCGCCTCGGAGGGCGAGTCCCGGTGATCCTGACCTCCTCGGTGACCCGAGCCGGCCTGGACCAGTTGGCCGTCGAGCTGGTGCGCCGGGTGCCGCTGGAGGCGGCCGGGGTGCAGGAGCCGCCGGCGGCCGGTGCGCCAATCGGGGAACTGGCCGAGCACCGCGTGTTCCGCCCCGCCGCCCGGAGCTCTGTGCACGTCCAGCGGCTGGCCGGGGGCGGCTTCAGGGTCACCGGTGCCGGGGTCGAGCGTCTCGTGGCCCGCTACGACCTCGCCAACGAGGATGCGCTGGCGCACCTGGAGCGCCGGCTGCGCGCAATCGGCGTGATCGGTGCCCTTCAGGCCGAGGGATTTCAACCCGGAGACGACGTCGAGATCGCGGGGGTTCAGTTCGAGCTCGACCCCGAGCTGTAGGATAATCCTGCGGCCTACTGAGGAGACCGATGCGCCACTTTGCCCCGCTGTCCATGGCGATCGTGCTCGCCGCCGTGTGCGCCCCCGGCGCCTCCGCGCGGGTGCTGCGGGTGGGATCGCTGCACGGTGTCAGCGGCCAGTACCGCTCGATCCAGGCGGCCGTTGAGGCGGCCCGCGCCGGCGACTGGATCCTCGTCGGCCCCGGCGACTACAAGGAGCGCGCCGACCACCGCCGCCATCGCGGACCCCAGCCGGCCGACACGCCGGCGGGCTTGGTGATCACCAAGGCCGGCATCCATCTGCGCGGCATGAGCCGCAACGCGGTCGTGGTGGACGGCACCCGGCCGGGCAGCAGCCGCTGCAGCGCGCGGAGGGCCGATCAGGACTTCGGACCCCGTGGCCGCCGCGGCCAAGCGCGGCTCGGGCGCAACGGCATCCTCGTGTGGAAGGCCCGCAACGTATGGGTTCAGAACCTGACCGTGTGCAACTTCCTCGGCGGCAGCGGCAACGCCGGCAACGAGATCTGGTGGAACGGGGGCGACGGCAGCTACAGGGTAGGCGGCCACGGCTACCTGGGCACCTCCCTCTCGACCACCAGCACGTTCTTCGCCGGGGAGCGGACCGCCGCCAAGTACGGGCTCTTAACCAGCAACTGGAGCGGAGGCAGGTGGGATCGGGTCTACGCCAGCAACCTCAACGACTCGGGCTTCTACATCGGGGCGTGCCAGCAGGTCTGCGACCAGACCGTCGACCACGCCCACGGGCAGTACAACGCGCTCGGCTACTCGGGCTCCAACTCCGGCGGCCAGCTGGTCGTCGAGAACTCCGAGTTCGACCACAACAAGGAGGGGGTCGACACCAACAGCCAGAACGGGGACAACCCGCCCCCGCAGAACGGAGCGTGCCGCCAGGGAGGAGTCAGCCCGATCACCCACACCCACTCCTGCTGGGTGTTCATGCACAACTTTGTCCACGACAACAACAATCCGAACGTCCCCTACCTGGGCCTGGCCGGCTCGGGCCCGGTCGGCACCGGCATGTCGGTCTCCGGTGGTCGTAACGACACGATCATGGAGAACCGCTTCGTCAACAACGGTGCCTGGGGCGTGATCTTCGTGCCCTTCCTGGACAGCGGGGGGCCCTGCATCGGCGGGACCCGTGGCGCGCTTGGCAAGGGCAGCTGCCTCTACGACGAGTGGGGTGACGCTCTGGTCGGCAACACTTTCACCCACAACGGGTTCTACGGCCATCCGAGCAACGGCGACATCGCCGAGCTGAACGTCCAGGGTGGTCACCCGACCGACTGCTACCGAGCAAACCATGACGGCGCCGGTGCGCTGACGAGCTCGCCCTTAGAGCTGGAGCAAGCCCACCCCGCCTGCGACGGGGCGCCGGCGGCGGCGAACCTCACCCCGACGTTCCTTGATGAAGTGCTCTGCAACTCGGAGGTGGAGCCGTCCCCCGGAGTCCCGTCACCCTGCCCCACCGGCCAGTACCCGCGACGCAAGCGCGTGATTCTCCACCGGTTGCCGCGCCAGGCGACGATGCCCGATCCCTGCCAGGGGGTTCCCGTCAATGCCTGGTGCCCGGTCCGCCGGCGCGGGCGCCGCTGAGGGTCAGCCAACACACACGGGTTAACCTCTCGGGCCCATGGGTCCGGTGGTCGTCAAGCTCGGCTCGAGCATCGTTGCCGACGAGCGCGGAGAGGTCCGCGCCGAGCTGCTCGGGCAGATCTGCGACGAGTTGGCGACCCTGCACCGCGAGGGTGAGGCGGTGATCGTCGTCACCAGCGGCGCGATCGCCCGAGGCATGGGCGTGATGCAGATTCCGCTGCGCCCGCGGAGCGTCGACGAGCTTCAGGCCGCCAGCGCCGTCGGCCAGGGCAAGCTCTACCAGGTCTACGACGATCTGCTGCGTGAGCGCGGTGTCCCCACGGCGCAGGTGCTGCTCACGTTCTTCGACATGAGCGCCCGCACCCACTACCTGAACGCGCGGCAGACGCTGCGCAAGCTGTTGGAGTGGCGCGTGATCCCGGTGATCAACGAGAACGACACCACCGCCACCGACGAGATCTCCTTCGGCAACAACGACTTCCTCGCCGCTCAGGTGGCGATCCTCCTGGGAGCGCGGCTGCTGCTGCTGCTGACCGACGCCGACGGTGTCTTCACCGCCGACCCCCGCATGGCCGCCTCGGCTCGTCTGGTCCCCGAGGTGGACGAGTTCGTGGAGCTGGAGGGGCTTGACATCGGCCACCAGACCTCGCCGCTGGGCTCGGGGGGGATGCGCTCCAAGGTCGTGGCCGCGGAGATGGCCACGGCCGCGGGCATCGCCACCGTGATCGCGGGCGGCCTGCACCCGGAGAGGATCCCAGCGGCAGTGCACGGCCAGCCGGTCGGTACCCGCTTCGCGGCTCGTGAGGGGCGCTACTCCAGCTTCAAGCTGTGGCTGAAGTACGCCAAGCCCACGCGCGGGCAGGTGGTGGTCGATGGCGGCGCGGCGCGCGCACTCCGGGACGGGGGGACCAGTCTCCTGCCCGTCGGCGTGATCGACGTGCGAGGACACTTTCAGGCCGGTGACGCGGTCGAGGTTGCTCACGATGGGCGGGTGGTGGGCAAGGGGATCTCCAACCTCTCGGCTGCCGAGCTGCGCTCCGTCCGCGGACTGAAGTCGGCACGCGTGCGTGAGCTGCTGCCCTCGGCCACCGCGGAAGCGGTTCACCGGGACTATTTCGTGCTGGCGTAATCTTTTTCGGATGGGCGCCACCGACACCTCGCTTACCGGTCTGTGCGCCTCCGCCAAGGAGGCCTCACGCGTGCTGGCGACGCTTGGCTCCGCCGCCAAGAACGATGCGCTGCTGGCGATCGCCGCGGCGCTGGTGGAGCTCGCCCCCGAGATCCTGGAGGCTAACGCCCGGGACCTTGAGCTCGGTCGGGAGGCCGGCCTCCCGGAGGCGCTGCTGGATCGCCTGGCGCTGGACGAGCGGCGCATCGCCGAGATGGCGGCGGGGGCGGGCAAGATCGCCGCGCTGCCCGATCCCGTCGGCGAGGTGATCGACGGCTTCCGGCTGGGCAACGGCCTCGACGTGCGCAAGGTGCGGGTGCCGCTGGGTGTCGTGGCGGTCGTCTACGAGGCGCGGCCGAACGTGACCATCGACGCGGCGGCGCTGTGCCTGAAGTCTGGGAACGCCATCATCTTGCGCGGCTCGAGCTCGGCGGGCCATTCCAACGCCGTCCTCGCCAGCGTGGCGGCTACAGCGGCCACGGCCGCCGGCCTGCCGTACGGATCGCTGTCGCTGGTTGCCGGGGGCGGCCGGCAGGAGCTGAGCGACCTCGCCACCCAGACCGGTCTGGTCGATCTGATCATCCCCCGCGGGGGGGAGGGTCTCAAGGCGGCGCTGAAGGGCGTGGCCACCGTGCCGGTGATCTACGCCGCCGCTGGCAACTGCCATGTCTACGTCGATGCCAGCGCCGCCCTGGGGGCGGCCGAGCGGATCGTGCTCAACGCCAAGCTCCAGCGGCCCGGGGTCTGCAACGCGCTGGAGACGTTGCTGGTCCACCGCGACATCGCCGGGAGCTTCCTGCCCGCGGTGGCGCAGGCGCTGCAGCGCGCGGGAGTCAGGCTGCATGGTGACGAGCGGGCCCGCGCCGCGGCTCCGGAGGCCGGGATGGAGCCCGCCACCGAGGAGGATTGGGACCGGGAGTACCTGGCGCTGGAGCTGGCGGTCGGGGTCGTCGACGATGCCGGCGAGGCGATCGCCCACATCAACGCCCACGGCAGTGGGCACTCGGAGGCGATCCTCACCCGGGACACCGGGGCGGCGCGGGCCTTCCAGCGGGGGGTGGATGCTGCCTGCGTCTACGTCAACGCGTCCACTCGCTTCACCGACGGGGGTGAGTTCGGCATGGGTGCCGAGATCGGGAACTCCACCCAGAAGCTGCACGCTCGTGGACCGATCGGGCTGCGGGAGCTGTGCACCTTCAAGTACCTCGTCGAGGGCGCCGGGCACATCCGCTCCTGAGCCCGGATCCGGCGTGCGCCTCGGCATCCTCGGCGGGACGTTCAACCCGCCCCACCTCGCTCACCTGATCTGCGCCCAGGAGGCCCACCTACAGCTGGAGCTCGACCGGGTGCTGCTGATCCCCACCCGGCTTCCGCCGCACAAGAGCGTCGAGGACGAACCGGGGCCCGAGCATCGGCTGGAGCTGTGCCAGGCCGCGGTGGCCCGAGATCCGCGCCTGCAGGTGTGCGCGCTGGAGGTCCGGCGGGAGGGATCGTCCTACACAGTCGATACCCTGGAGGAGCTGCATCTTCAAGCACCGGATAACGACCTGTTCTTCATCGCGGGAGCCGATGCCGCCGCCGGGCTGCCCGAGTGGCGGGAGCCCGAGCGGGTGCTGTCGTTGGCCACGCTGGCGGTGGCGCGGCGGGGCGGGACCTCCCGGTCGAGCGTCCACGAGGCTCTCGGTGAGCTGCGCGGAGCCGAGCGGACCCGTTTCGTCAAGATGCCGCGCATCGCGCTCTCCTCGACGCTGATCCGGTCCCGTGTGCGGGCTGGGCAGCCGATTACGTACCTCGTGCCCCCGGCGGTGGAGAGCTACATCAACGAGCGCGGGCTCTACAGGCCCCACGGAGGTCCCGTCCCCACATGAACCCGGAACAGATCACCAGCTCCATCGTCGAGCTTGCCTCCGACCGCAAGGCCCTGGACATCGTGCAGCTCGACCTTCGCGGCATCATCGCCTACACCGACTACTTCGTGATCTGCAGCGGCCGCAGCGACCGCCAGGTCAAGGCCATCCACGACGCCATCCACGGGGGGATGAAGTCCGCCCACGGGCTCCTGCCCCGCAAGGTCGAAGGCGTCGGTGAGGCCCACTGGGTGCTGATGGACTACCTCGACGTGGTGGTGCACGTGTTCACGCCCGAGACGCGTGAGTTCTACCGGCTCGAGCAGCTGTGGGGCGAGGCTCCGGCCCAGGCCATCGCCGCCGGCGCCGCCGCCTCCTGAGCCGCGGGCTCGTCGGTGGCTACAGTGCCGCCAGCAGCTTCGGCGCTACCTCCTTCTTGCGGCTCATTACCCCTGCAAGCTCGATCGTGCTCTCCGAGGAGTCCTGGCCGAAGCAGCGGGCGACGCCCTTGGTGTCCCCGGCCACGAGCAGGTGCGTCCCCTTCTCCAGCACGTCGGTGATCATCAGCGCGTAGAGGTGGACGTCCCTGCGCTCGCGCTCGGCGCTCATCGCCTCCAGCAGCTCCGGGGAGCGTTCCAGCAGTCCCGCGCCCACGACCTCGATCTGCGCGATGCAGATCGTCTGGCCCCCGCGGACCTGGTACTGCTTGGCGTCACGGCTGATGATCTCCGCCGCGCTGACCTCCGAGACGTCGGCGGTGGCCTCGAACATCTCGCGCCCGAGCTGCTCTGCATCGATGACCAGCGCCCGCTCCAGGTACTCCACGACCGCATGATCACGCTCGGTGGTGGTGGCGGAGTTGAGGATCACGGTGTCCGAGAGCACCGCCCCCAGCAGCATCATCGCCGTGGCGTGGCTGGGCTCCAGCCCGTTCTGGCGGAAGCGCTCCACCACCAGCGTGGCGGTGGAGCCGACGGGGTCGAAGGTGGCGGTGACCGGAATCCGGGTCTCGATCGAGCCGATGTGGTGGTGGTCGAGGATCTCCACGATCTCCGCCTCCTCGACGCCCGGCACGCTCTGTCCCTCCTCGGCGTGATCGACGAGCAGGACGCGCCGGCGTGGCGGTTCCACCAGGTCCGAGCGCGTGATCAGGCCCACCGGGCGCTCGCTGGCGTCGACCACGATCGCGGCGCCGTAGTGGATCTCCTTGATCTGCTCCGAGACGTCGGCCACCAGGTACTCCGGGGTGACGGTCAGCGGGTCTTCCTCCATGAAGGCCCGGCACGGCGCCGCCAGCGTGACCATCCGGGCCGAAACGTAGGTGTCCAGCGGCGAAACCACCACCGAGGCGTCGTGCTCCCGGGCGAGCTCCACGACCGCAGCCGCGGGTTGCGCGCCGTTTGAGACCACTAGCAGCGCCGCGCCCAGCTCGATCGCCAGTCGCTGCGCGTCGGGACGGTCGCCGGTCACCACCACGTCTCCGGAGGAGATCCCGCTCGGCGTGGCCACGTCCATCGAGTGCGCCCACACCCGCCCGGCCAGCCTCCGATCCTCGCCGGTCACGAGCGTCCCCTCCAGCACGTCGACCACCGCCGCGACCTGCGTCGGCGTCTCCTGCAGGGTGCTGGTCTCCCGCGTCTCACGGATGTAGCGCCGGGCCAGGGAGCGCTCGGTGAGCACTCCTTGAAGGGCGCCGTCGTCGTCGACGATCGGCACCAGGTCGAGCCCCGCCCGGGCCATCGCCAGGCCGGCCACACGGATCGGCTCCCAGCAGCGCGTAACGGGAAACTCCGATTGCATCAGGTCGCACGCCCGCGGCAGGACGTGCGGCAGGAACTGGGGCTCGGCGGCCCCGCTTCGCTCCAGCACCCAGCGCGTCTGTGTATTGCAGTCACCAAGCCGGACGGCGAGGTAGTCGTTGCGAGAATCGAGGCGGCCCTTGAGCTCGGCGTAGCCGATCGCGGCGGCAATCGAGTCGGTATCGGGGTTGCTGTGACCGGTGACGTAGATCCGTGACACGGAAGCGATTATCGCCGCTGTGCCTCCCGAGACCGGGGCGATGGCTGGCGGTTGGTCCCCTGGGGCTGTACGGTCTGTCTCGGAGTGGTCACCCAGGGAGGATCCCGATGATGCGCTTCACGCGGCTGGCGCCAGTGATCGCGGCGCTGATGCTCGCTTTTCCTGCCGGCGCGCTCTCGGCCACGACGCTGCATGTCGTGGGTCACGGTCGCGTGTTCGTGACCCCCGATGTGGCCACGGTCACGATCACGGCCACCCGCTCGGCGAACCTCAGTCACACGGCGCGCGCACGCGTGAACCGCGTCATCGCCAGAATCGTCGGCGGTCTCGTCCGGATCGGTGTCGGTCGTACGAACATCCAGACATCGACGATCACGCTGAGCAGCTCCACCGTGGGGCGGGGTCATCGACGTCACAGAACCTTCGACGCGGAGGTCGATCTCACCGTGACGATCAGGCGGATCTCCCTCCTCTCGCCGCTGTTCGATGTCGCCTCCCGGGCCGGTGCCGACAGCTACTCCGGGCCCAACTTCGGCTTCAGCGACCCCTCTGCGGGCCTCGTGCAGGCCAGCGGCGCGGCCTTGACCGACGCTCGCCGGCGCGCCGACGCGGCCGCGGCGCAGGTCGGCATGCACGTGGTCGGCGTGCAGTCCGTCGACCTCGATCCATCGGGCTCGTCCACGCAGCCCTCGGCGGGTGCGCCCACGGCGCCCTCGAGCGGCAGCGGCGGAGCCTTGCGCAAGCCGACCACGCCGACCCTCCCAGGGCGCCAGGAGGTGGACGCCGACGTGGACGTCGTGTACGTGCTCGGTAGCTGACCCAGCGGACGATGCTCGGCACCTGACCCAGGGGACGACCTGCCCGATTGCAGACCGCGTTGGTCCGCGCTTCGGCCTTGTGGATCAAGCCGGCTGGACCCACCGGCGGCGCTGGAGGCGAACCGGCAGCGAGGTTGAAATGCCAGCGTCCGTGCGGGCCGCTCTGAGGGCCGCACCCCGCCACGGGACCGCATGCCTCAGTTGCGTAGCTCCAGCGCGCTGTCACGACCGCCGTGGCGGGCGATCAGCCGGGGCGCCGGCAGACCGGTACGAGATGCGTGCAGGGCGATGAACGCGCCCAGCGAGCTGATCTCCACCGGCGTCTCATGCTCGTCATCGACGATCCGCAGAGCGCTGACACCCTGAACCACCTGGCCCGGAACCATTCGGATCAGGTCTGCACCGTCCTCGCTGTGGCTGGCTACCGCGACCAGCTCCACCAGAGGCAGGCCAGGTGCGTAGGGTGGTTGTGAAAAGCCGTCCTCGAACCATGCAGCGCCGCTGAGACTGACCTCCAGCCAGCCGCCCACTTGCGGATCGTCCTGGTAGAGCCCATATAGCGCCGCGTTGCCTCCACGGTCCTTGCGCACGGCGAACAGCACCGCGCCCAGCTTGCCCAGGCGCTGCCTGGCGATGGGCTCGGGATCCGTCCAGCCGGAGGCAGGCGCGACTACGAATCGCTCGGAGTTCAGAGCCTCGGCGGCACGGGCTGCGAGCGCACGAGCCTCGTGGGCGGACTCGCGGGCTCTAGCGGGCGACGCAGTCACCCTCGTACTTGTCCCCGTGGAGGTACGTCCGCGGCGCGATCTGGTATGGGGGGGAGAACTTGATGTTGCCGGAGAACAGGATCTCGGAGCCGGGCGTCACCGTCACGGACGTATGCGCGTAGTAGCGCTTGAGATTTCGCCGCCCGAGCTTCATGTTCGTGTCGTTCTCTTCGAAGCTGGTGCGATGGGTGCGCGCACTGTCGTAGGTGGCGAAGACGGAGGTGAAGCTCGCGTTGCTGCGGAACGCGCGACGCGCGGTGTAGTTGAGCTGGTACCTGATGTAGCGATGGTGGTTGGGGAGGATGCCGGCCTGAGTGCGGCGGACGCGGAAGGTGGCGAAGGTATCCCCACCTGTGCGCCCAGCCCCGCAACTACCTGCGGTCGCATGACCCCGCGCCACCTGCCGCGCCCTCGATGGACGCGCCCAAGCCTGCGCTCCGATCAGGCCAGCAAGCAGCAGCGCCAAGAAGGGGGGGGATGACCAGCGTGTCATGCTCGCGCAACTCTAGCTGCCGGTCGAGGCAATCCAGCGTGGACCACCGGCGGCTGGACGTGCCGGAGCGGGGGTGAGGCCATCGGGAGCGCTGGCGCCGCCACGGTAGCCAATCGGACGAGGGGCCGCCCGTGGCGCGTGACCGTCAGCTGCACGCCAGCGGCGGCTTGGTCCATCCAGTAGCCAAGCTGGTCGCGGAAGCGGTTGACGCCGACCTCCACGGGGAGGTCGGCGGTGGATGGAGTGGAGCTAGCCGGGATCGAACCGGCGACCTCTGCCGTGCCACGGCAGCGCTCTCCCAGCTGAGCTATAGCCCCGGGAAGTTCGTACCACTCTGCAAGGTTAATACAAGAGCGCTGGTTGTTGCGAGGCGGGCTCAGGCGGAGCTGCAGCCCGTGCTTGCCGGCAACGAGCTCGGTAGGGACCAGGAAGCACCGATCCAGCTCACCGCAGTAGATGCCGAACAGGTCGACCTCTTCAATCGTGTAGGTGGTGCGCACATAGCCCGAGGACGAGATCCGGCATCCGCCAGTGTGAACTACTACGACGTCGCGGCTCTGGCTCAACCTCCCCCACTTGCACTGCACCCGCATCAGCCGCCCGGCGATGTCCAGCACCAGGTCGGCGCGCGAGTGCCCGCTCACGGGGCGGTAGACCTCGACCCCGAGCTTGGCCGCGGCGGCGGCGATCTCCAGCTCGGCGATGGCGCCCTTCTGGTTGCTGCTGAACATAGAACATATGTTCGCATGGAGCCCGGACGGAACCTTCCGGGTCCGCAGCCACCTGAGACCACGCCGCGTTGCCCGCCTGTCGTAGGCTTTCTGGGCGCATGGGGGCCGAGAACGACTCCTCCTATGAGGATCCGCCGGTCGCTCCGCGGCCGAGCGGGAGCATCACCCCAGACGTCGTTCGCAGCTACAGGAACCAGCTGACGCCGGGGGCGGATGTCATCGACACCGCCACCTGGGCGGGATCGGTCCCACAGGCCAAGGGGATCGCTCCCCGGGTTCGCGTCGGGAGCCAGACGTGGTTCAACCTGCTCTGGCTGCTGCCGATTGGCTTCCTGGCGCTCATCATCGCGGTCGCGATCGCCAAGGGTCTGCGCGGTGAGCCCTCGGTGCAGCGGTTCGTCAGGCAGTACCCGGGGACCCTCCAGACATCGCCCCCGGCAGGGACGACGGGTTTTCCGGCTTGGGTGGATCTGCAGCATTTCTTCAACCTGTTCTTCATGATCTTCATCATCCGCGCCTGC
The DNA here is from genome assembly GCA_030946085.1 of Actinomycetota bacterium. Taxonomy (GTDB): domain Bacteria; phylum Actinomycetota; class Thermoleophilia; order Solirubrobacterales; family Solirubrobacteraceae; genus Palsa-465. Next base: position 3,473 of record JALYYW010000166.1, on the reverse strand, counting down.
GTTCAGATCCTGTCGGATCACCCGCGGCTCTACTGGACCCGCCACTGCACTCCCGGCCTGGACTGGTTTCGGATCCAGCGACCGGTCCCCGAGGATCCGTTGTGGACGGCCAAGCAGGATTCGATCACCCTTCCGGGCCAGGTAGGCCTGCCGGGCCTTCGCCACTCGATCGGCCTGGCCCGGTGGTGGCATCTCAGCGTCGATGCGCTGTGGCTGCTCAACGGCGTGATCTTCTACGTCCTGCTGTTCGCCACCGGTCGATGGCAGCGCCTGGTACCGACCAGCTGGGACGTGTTTCCCAACGCATTGTCTACCTTGATCCAGTACCTCTCGTTGAATTGGCCCGCGGAGCACGGATGGGTGGCCTACAACGGCCTGCAGCTGATCGCGTACTTCATCACCGTCTTCATCGCTGCCCCACTGGCCCTGATCACCGGCCTCGGGATGTCCCCGGCGCTCTCCACGCGCTTCAAGCGCATCAGCAGGCTCTTCAGCATCCAGGCGGCGCGCTCGCTGCACTTTCTCGTGCTCGTCTGGTTTCTGGTCTTCATCGTGATCCACGTGGCGCTCGTGTTCACGACCGGGCTACTGGTCAACCTCAACCACATCTACGCCGGGCGAACCGACGGCAGCTGGGTCGGGTTCTGGCTGTTCACCGCGTCGATGGTCGTGGCGGTGGCCGGATGGGTCGCCGCGACGCCGTTAACGATCCGCCACCCCCGGGTTGTGCAGCGGGTCGGTCAGGCGATAATCGGCCCCGTACAGCACCTGTTCGAGCACCTCGACCCCAAGCCCGGTGAGTACAGCGAGAAGGACATCTCCCCTTACTTCTGGCACAACGGTGTCTATCCCGAATCCGACGAGTACAAGGCCCTGTTCGACGGCAACTTCGCCGAGTACCGGCTGCGGATCCATGGGCTCGTCGCTAATCCCGTCGAGCTCGACCTCACGCAACTGCGGTCCTTGCCCCACCACGAGCAGATCACCCAGCACTTCTGCATCCAGGGCTGGTCGGGGGTCGCAAAATGGGGCGGGGTCTCGATGCGGACGATCCTGGATCTGGCCCAACCGCACCCCGAGGCGAAGTGGGTCGTGTTCTACTCCCTGGGCGAGGGCGCGGACAAGGGCATCTACTACGACGCACACCCGATCGAGCACATGAGCCATCACCTCACGATGCTTGCCTACGACATGAACGACGCGCCCCTGCCATATGGTCACGGCGCCCCGCTACGCCTCCGCAACGAGATCGAGCTCGGCTTCAAGCAGGTCAAGTGGATCAGAGGGATTGAGTTCGTCGCCCACTACTCGGAGGTCGGCGGCGGCTACGGCGGCTACAACGAAGACCACGAGTTCTTCGGCTACCGGCAATCCATCTAGCCACAGCACGCTTCGAGCCCACTGACCGTCCCGCACACCTGAGCCACGGAGGAGTCACATGAAGAACTGGGCGATCACGAGACTGGATCTGAGACCACACGCGCCGGAGATTCTCGACTCCACCGATGATGCACGCGCGATCGCCCTGATGATTCCCGCCGGACAGAGCTTCGACGATCACCAGGTCCACGAACGAGCGTGGATCACCGTGCTCGAGGGCGAGGTGGAGATCACGACCAGTTCGGGAGAGAGCATCGCGGGCGGCACTGGGCTCCTGGTTGAGTTCGATCCGCGCGAGCGCCACGCCGTCCACGCCCGCTCTGACGCCCGGCTCTTGCTGCTACTTACGCCGTGGCCGGGGGTCGGCCACCCCGGAGCGATGACATTGGAACACAAGGCGACCGTCCGGCACGACGCCGCCGAGCACGTTCCGCCGAGACCCAGCTGAGCGGGGGCTCACTCAGATCAGGGTGGACGCGGATGAGGGGGAGGGAGGCGAGGCGTTCGTCGGCGGTTATCAGCGTGAAGTCGTGAGCCAGCGCTGTAGCTGCGATCCACAGATCGCTTGCGGGCTGTCTGCCCGTCACGGCGCGCAATTCTCCGTAGCGAGCCGCGACCGAGCGTTCGATCGGGATGATCAGGGTTCGGCGAGCACGGCGGTGAGGCGTCTGAGCCTCTGTGCGCGAACCGCGTGTTCGCGGGCCAGCAGTACGCCTGCCTCCAGCTCGCCCACGCTCACGACGCTCACGACCCACGGCTCATCGAGTGTCGTGGCGGGCGCGCTCACGAGCACGCTGGTGTCGATCAGCGCGGTCAAGCAGTCCAGGGATCGCTGGCCGGTACGCGTCGGCGTCTCGAAGCGCCTGAAGCTCGGTTGCCCAGGCAGCGTCAGTGGGCGTCTCGGCGAGCACGGCGGCTAGCCGAGCCGGCGGCCCTGGCTTGCGCGTGTCAGCCAGCGGTCCGAGCACGGCGACGGGTCGGCCGCCGACGGTGATCGTGAAGTGCTCCCCCCTGTTCGGCGCGCCGTAACACGGCACTGACCTCGTTTCGCAGCTCACGTTGCGCGATCTGAATCACAGGCAAGCTGTGTAGCAGTGTTGCTACGGAGGATCAGCGCGTGAGCGCGCGCAGCTCCTCGGCGCGTTCACGGGGACGACTGATCACGAAGAGCTGCTCGCTGCCGTCACGCAGGCGCAGCGCGAGACGTGTCCGGATGCCGCGGAGAAGAGCTCAAGCGGGTTGACCGACGCGACGTCGCAGTCCTCCACATCGCTGAGCGACACCGACCATTCGCTGACCTGCAGGGCGCTCGACCCCATGGGCTGAAAGACGAGCCGGTCGCCCACCACGGTGAGCCGTCCCCCACCGACCGCAGCGAGCTCGTCACCCGGTTAGCCCGATGGTCGAACGAGGCTGCACCAAGCGCTCATGCAGCGCTCGGTACCCGTGAGGCGTCGGACTCAAGCCCTTGCGCAAGGGCGCCTGAGTCACGCCTGGGCTAGCTCTTCTCTCAGCTGGTCGCGGTGAAGCGTAGGTCGCAGCTGCTGTCGCGCAGCAGCGGCGCGGCGGGCTTGTCGTAGTGGGCTAGGAGCTGGTAGCGGCCGGCGCGTGGCGGTATCCAGGAGCGGTGAAAGCGTCCGCGGGCGCCGGTCCGCACGGTGCCCAGCGTGATGAGCCGGGAGCTCGACGATCCGGGAGTCTCAAAGACCTGGGCTTGGAGCTTGATCAGAGCGTTTCGCACGACCGGGCTGGTGCGACCGAAGATCGTCACCCGCCGACCGACCTTCAGATTGGCGTTGAGGAGCCCGGCGCGCCTAGGCGAGGACCGAGTCGCGAGCGTGATGTGAACGCCGCTGGGGCCGCTCATCGTGATCGGCGGAACCAGGATTCGCCGATCAGCCGAGAGCGCCCCGACATCGTTGGAGTAGATCTCGTAGTGCGATTGGCTGAGCACCGGGGTGTAGTCCTCTCGTTCCGCACTTCTTGAAGGTCATATCTCCCCCCACCCTTCGGCGTCCTGGGCGAGCCTGAGTGAGAGCGCTTCGAGTTCGGCGGCGAGTACGCGTAGCTGGCGGGCGTCGTCGAACCAGGGC
>JALYYW010000160.1 GCA_030946085.1 Actinomycetota bacterium | reverse complement strand
GGGCCCGCACCGGGCGCCACCCTTGCCAAGCTCCCCGACGCGCCCGCTCCCGGCGATCCGGTCGCATCCTTTCCGAGCGGCTCGGTGTTGCAGGCCCAGGGGTACAACCTCTACCAGGAGGGCTGTGCCTCGTGTCACGGCATCTCCCTGCGGGGGCGCCCCGGCGTCGCCCCGGCGCTGATCGGCGTGGGGCCGGGGCCGGTGGACTTTTATCTCACGACCGGTCGGATGCCGCTGGAGAATCCGCACGAGGAGCCCCAGCGCGGCCAGGCGCTCTACACCCGTCCCCAGATCGACGCGCTGATCGCCTACATCGCCCGCTTTGGCGGACCGGCCGCGCCCACCGCCGACCCCGCCCGGGGCGATCTCGCCACCGGCTTGCACGCCTATACGCTGCACTGCGCGGGCTGCCATCAATCGGTGGCGCGCGGCGGTCTGACGCTGCACGCAGTGGTTCCGAACCTGCTGCACTCCACCCCCCAGCAGGTCGCCGAGGCGGTGCGCATGGGTCCCTACCTGATGCCGCGCTTCGACACCGCCCAGATCGACCAGCACGAGCTCGACTCCCTGGCCCGCTACGTGATCTGGACGCGCCGCCCCCAGAACGACGGTGGCTGGGGGATCTACAACCTCGGCCCGATCCCCGAGGGGATGGTGGCGTGGTTCCTGGGGCTGGCCGCGCTGGTGCTCGTCTGTCGCCTGATCGGCGAGCGCCTGGACGAGCGTGGGGGCGGGTGATGGGCGCGGGCGGACCCAAGCCGGTCGGACGGCTGGCCAGGGCGGTCGGGTTGCTCGTCGGCGCCCGCGCGGCTCTGCGCTCGCCGGCACCCCGGCCGAACGAGCCGCCGGCGCCGGACTCGACGCTCGATCCCTCCGAGCGCAAGGTTCCCGCCAACCGGCGGGCGGAGACCCTGGTGGCGGTGCTGCTGCTGCTGGCCGCCGCCTTCGGCTTCGGCTTCACCGTGGTCTTCATCCTCAGCGCCGAGAACACCCAGCTGCTGGGATTTGCCTTTGGCGGGGCGCTGGCGCTGCTCGCGGCCGCGTGCATCGTCGCCGGCAAGTCGGTCGTGCCCCAGGAGACGCACGTCGAGGATCGGGGGCCGCTGCTGCAGGAAGAGGAGACCGAGGAGGTCGTGGAGATGCTCGAGCAGGGGGGGGAGGGGATCTCCCGCCGGGGCCTCTTGACCGGCGCCGGCGGGTTGGCGGGCGCCGCGGTCGTGAGCGCCGCCGCCGCCCCGCTGGCCTCATTGGGGCCGGAGCTGAACGGCATCCACCAGACCTCCTGGAAGGCGGGGGTGCGGCTGGTCGACGACCAGAGCCGGCCCTACCTGGCCGGCGAGATCCAGATCGGCAGCTTCTACACCGCGCTGCCCGAGGGCAAGGACCCCGAGCACTTCGACGCCGGCCTGCTGGTGGTAAAGCTTCCGCCGTTCGAGCTCCACCTGCCCGCGGCGCGCCGCACGTGGGCGCCGCAGGGCATCGTGGCCTACTCCAAGATCTGCCCCCACGCCGGGTGTGCGATCGCCCTTTACCGCTACCCGACCTACGAGGCCACCAGCGCCCAGCCCGCCTTCACCTGCCCCTGCCACTACTCCACGTTCCTGCCCGGCGAGGGTGGTCGGCTGCTGTTCGGACCGGCGGGCCGCGCGCTGCCCCAGCTGCCCCTGACAGTCGACGGACAGGGCCATCTGCGCGCCGCCGGACCCTTCCACGAAGACATCGGGCCGTCGTGGTGGAACGTCCACCGGGGCCAGTCGTGAGACCTCCGCAGGAGTCCCCGTGGGGCTGATGGGGCGGGTCCTACACCACCGCTTCGTGCGGGCCGTGCGCTGGAACGAGCAGCGAGTCGGGGCCGCCAGCGGCATCAAGGCGGCGCTGCGCTACGTGTTCCCCGACCACTGGTCCTTCCTGCTGGGCGAGATTGCGCTCTATGCCTTCATGGTGCTGATCGGCACCGGGATCTTCCTGGCGCTGTTCTACTCCCCGGGGGACTCGCAGGTCATCTATCACGGCCCCTACGCGCTGCTGGACGGGGAGCAGATGTCAGAGGCCTACCGTTCGGTCCTCGACCTTTCCTTCAGCGTCCCGGCAGGATTGCTGTTCCGCCAGGCCCACCACTGGGCCGCCGACGTCTTCGTCGCCGCGATCGTGATCCACCTGGTGCGGATCTTCTTCACCGGCGCCTACCGCAAGCCCCGCGATCTCAACTACTACGTCGGACTGGCGATGCTGATGCTGGGAATCCTCGAGGGCTTCGCCGGCTATTCCATGGTCGACGACCTGCTCTCGGGCATGGGGCTGGTGATCGCCTACTCGGTGGCACTCTCGATCCCGGGGATCGGCGCCCAGCTCGGCTACCTGGTCTGGGGCGGGCCCTTCCCGGGCAACAGCAGCTTCCTGTCACGGCTGGAGGTCGTCCACGTGTTCCTGCTCCCGATGGCGCTGACCATCCTGATCACGGTCCACCTGGCCATGATCATGCGCCAGCACCACTCGCAGTTCCCCGGCCGGGGGCGCCGGGAGCGCAACGTCGTCGGCACGCCGATGTGGCCGGCGTACGCGCTGCGCTCGCTGGGACTGCTGCTGGCGGTGGCCGCGGCGCTCTTCCTGCTCGGGGGCCTCGTGCAGATCAACCCGATCTGGCAGTGGGGGCCCTACCACACCTACCTCTCCGAGAACGGCGCCCAGCCGGACTGGTACATCGGCTGGCTGATCGGGGCGTTGCGGCTGATGCCGAACTTCGAGCCCGCGATCGGCAACCACACCCTCATCCCCAACCCCTTCTGGGGTGGTGCGTTGTTCCCGGTGGTGGTGTTCGGGGTGATGTTCGCGTGGCCGGCGCTGGAGCGTCGCCTCACCGGCGATCACCGCCGCCACGACCTCCTGGATCGCCCCCGGGACCACCCGGTCCGCACCGCCACGGGGGCCGCGTTCCTGAGCTGGGTGGTGATCGTCTTCGCGGTCGGCTCCACCGACCAGCTGTTCTACCGCCTGGACATCTCCTACACCGCCCAGATCCACTTCTGGCGGGTGGGCATCTGGTTGCTGCCGATTCTGGTGTTCCTGCTGACCAGGAGCGCCTGCCGCTCGCTGCAGCGCAGCGCCTCGCATCCGCTGCGTGACTGGCAGGGGACGGTCGTGCGCCGGCGGCCGGACGGCGAGGTAGAGGTGCTGGCCCACAGCGAGGACGGCTACGAGCCTCCCTCCAGCGAGCCTCCGGTGGGCACGGTGCCGGGCCATCAGTATCCCGAGGATCGCTAGCCGGGCAAGTCAGAAAAAAGGCGCGCCGCCAAACGGCGACGCGCCATAAAGAGCTCCAAGCGGCGCGAGCGCCGCGCGAGGATCAGGTGTTGCGCTCGAGGTTCGCGACCTCGTCGGCCTTGGCGTCGGCCTGCTGCTCGCTGCGGGCCAGCTTGTCCTTGGCCTCGCCCTTCTCCTGCTCCTTGCTGCCTTCGCGCTTCAGCGCGGCGTCATCGGTGATGTCGCCAGTGGCCTGCTTGAGCTTGCCTGTGACCTTGTCTTGAAGGCTCAATGTCGTCTCCTTAGATCTCGAGATTGCCCTTTCAGCCTACCCCCACGAAGGGACGGGCCAAACGTGCCCTCGCCGCCGACACAGGCGCTGATGGGCGGGTTACTGCTCCGCACGTCGGGCGTCGGCGAGCGCCTCGGGGCTGGTGCGGACATGCCCCGGCTTGTCGGGCTCGGAGTGGGGCAGGGGAGGGCCGTCGACGCCGCCGCCCTCGCGACGTTGGCTGATGGCACCCATCCCGCGGAAGGCGATTCCGCCCACCAACACGATCACCGCGACCGGGATCAGCACGATCGTGAAGATGCCGCCGCTGGCCACGGTGCCGGCGATGCCGCCGATGAGGAGCAGCAGCGCGATCAGGTAGAGCCACATACCGGAAGAAATCTACCCTGAAAGGGCACGGACAAACGATTTGGGGGTAGTCACCGAGCCGTGCCGAGCCCCAACCGCTACGTGCCGATCGGCGACTATGCCCTGATCGGCGACTGCCACACGGCGGCGCTCGTCTCCCGCCAGGGCAATATCGACTGGTGCTGCCTGCCGCGGTTCGATTCGGGCAGCGCGTTCGCGCGGCTGCTCGACGCCGAGCGGGGCGGTTACTGCTCGGTGGCGCCGTCGGGGCGGGCCAGGTGGGAGATCTCGCGGGAGTACCTGGAGGACACGCTGGTCCTGCAGACCACCTACCAGGGCTCCGCGGGGGAGGCCCGGGTGCTCGACCTGTTCCTGCCCAGCGACCGTGCGCGCCACAGCTGGGAGCGGCGGCTGCTCCGGGTGGTGGAGGTGCTCAGAGGCAGCGTCTCCTTCGCCCTGCACGTCGCGCCTCGCTTCGATTACGGCGAGGTGCGCCCGTGGATCCGCCGCCACGGCCACCGCGTGCACAGCGCCACCGGCGGCAACGACGCCATCGTCGTGTTCTCCGAGGTCGAGCTGGAGGAGTTCGGTGGCTACGAGCTCACCGGCCAGGTGAAGCTGAGCGCGGGTCAGCGGGTGCATCTGCTGCTGGCCTACACGCCGCCGGAGGCGGTGCCCGACAGCCCACCCGAGCCCCAGCCCGAGGAGCTCGACCGGGAGCTGGACGGAGCTGTGGGCTGGTGGCGGCGGTGGTGCAAGACGCTGTCGCTGGAGGGTCTCGATCAGGCCGGCGCCCGCCGCTCGGCGATCGTGCTCAAGGCAATGACCCACACGCCCACGGGCGCGATCGTAGCCGCGCCGACGACGTCACTGCCCGAGGTGGTGGGGGGGGTGCGCAACTGGGACTACCGCTTTGCCTGGCTGCGCGACTCCAGCTTCAGCTCCCGGGCCTTCGCCGAGGTCGGGTGCGAGCGCGAGGCGGATGCCTTCCGAGCCTTCGTGATGCGCAGCGCCGCCGGTCACGCCGATGACCTTCAGGTGCTCTACGGGGTGGGCGGGGAGCGACGGCTGAAAGCGATCGAGCTGAGCGGGCTGGAGGGGTATCGCGCGTCGGCGCCGGTGCGCGTGGGCAACGATGCCTCCAAGCAGCATCAGCTCGACGCCTACGGCGAGATCGTCAACCTCACCTGGCGCTGGCACCGGCGCGGCCAGTCGCCCGGCGACGACGACTGGCGCTTCCTGGTCTCGCTGATCGATCGCGCCGCCGAGCACTGGTCAGAGCCCGATCAGGGGATCTGGGAGTGGGCGGGTCCCCCCCAGCACTTCGTGCACTCCAAGGTGCTGTGCTGGGCGGCTCTGGATCGCGGGATCAGGCTCTCTGAGGAGTGCATGCGCCGGGCTCCGACCCGGCGCTGGAAGCAGGCGCGGGACTCCTGCCGGCGCGCGATCGAGCAGCGGGGGTTCGACTCCGACCGGGGCTGCTTCGTGCAGGCCTTCGACCGCACCGAGCTCGACGCCGCGCTGCTGCTGCTGCCCACCGTGGAGTTCGTCGACTGGTGCGACGAGCGCATGGTCGCCACCGTGGCTGCGATCCGCGAGGACTTGGGCGCCGGCGGGGGGCTGCTCTACCGCTACCGCCGCCGCGACGGCCTGCGCGGACGCGAGGGCGCGTTCCTGTGCTGCTCCTTCTGGCTGGTGGAGTGCCTGGCCCACCAGGACGACCTGGGCGAGGCGCGCGCCGTCTACGAGCGGACCGTGGCGGCTGGAAACGACCTGGGGCTGTTCAGCGAGGAGGCGGACCCGAGGACCGGCGAGCTGCTGGGCAACTTCCCCCAGGGCCTCACCCACCTGGCGCACATCTCGGCGACGGTGGCGCTGTCAGAGGCCCACGAGCGGCTGTAGGGCCAGGCTGTTATCGCCGCTCGCGCAGGGGGTAAGGCAAGATCAGCGCGAAAACTGGGAAGAGAGGAGCGGCGGCATGAGCAAGACGGTGGGGGACTTTCTGCTGAGGCGGCTCTTCGGCTGGGGGGTGCGGCGCATCTATGGCTATCCCGGCGACGGGATCAACGGCATCCTGGGCGCCTTCGGGCGCTCGATGCCGGCGGAGCGCCCGGAGTTCATCCAGGTGCGCCACGAGGAGATGGCCGCCTTCATGGCC
>JALYYW010000125.1 GCA_030946085.1 Actinomycetota bacterium | reverse complement strand
GGCGCGTTCCGCGCCGAGCTGTGGCGGCAGCGCCCCTTCCGCGCCGACCTCCCCGCCTGCGAGGACAAGGAGTGGAGCTGGCACTGGCTCCGAGAAGGCTATGTCTGCGTGGTCGACAGCGCGATGGTGGCGGAGCACGATCACACCCACGACCGGCCCCTGGGCATCTACCGCCGGGCGCGGCGTGAGGCCGAGGCCCTGGCCCGGCTCGCCGACCCGGCACCCTACGGTCCGCGTCAGCTCCTGGATGAGTGGTGGTCTGACCTCCGCTGGTACCGCTCGGCGGCCCGCGCCCGCCTCAGCCACCGCCGGGCCGCGCGGCTGCTGGGGGCCTACGCGGGTCGCCGCCGGACCCGGGTCAGCTCAGGATGTTGACCGCCCGCGCGACCACCAGCGAGACGGTCAGCAGCGCGATCACGGACTGCGCGGCCATCAGGCTCTTGGCCGTCCGGGTCAGCGGCATCGTGTCGGTGGGGCTGAACGCGGTGGCGTTGGTGAAGGACACGTACATGTAGTCGATCAGCCCCGGTCCCCAGTTGCGGGGAGCCCATCGGGGGTCGGCCATCTGCGGGAACATGAAGTCCGGCAGCACCTCATCGCGAGTCCCCCGCGCGAGCGGGCCGCCGCGATCGAGCTGCCAGTACCACAGCCCGAACAGCAGCACGTTGGTGACCCACAGCACGACCCCGGCGACGATCAGGCTGCGTCCGCTCTCCTTGCGGCCCTGCAGCAGGTAGTGGCAGAGGAGGGCCAGCGAGACCGTGTTGACCACGCTGACCAGGCCGGTCAGGGCCAGCGCCACCTGGCGTCTCAGCGGCGAATGGCGCATGCGGGGGTGCGGGGAAGCCGCCATCAGCCCCAGCAGCAGCAGTCCCTCGACCGCGGGAAGCAGCCAGGCGGGACCGATCGTCAGCTTGCCCGGCAGCAGCAGGTCCAGGGCCAGGGCGCCGCCCACGACCAGCTGCGGAGCCCAGAACGGGTCCAGTCGCCCGACGAAGCGCGAGATCGCACCGCCTTCGGCCGCGGCCCGCTGCTCCACGATCGTCGGCGTTGTGTGCTGCTCCTCGGGCATCTGGGCAGTGATGGTGGCACGCCGCCAGGCGGCACGGGCAGGATCTCCCACCGGAGCCGGCGAATCATGCGTTCATGAGACGGCAGCTCCTCCTGTCCGGCGCACTCCTGGCGCTGACCCTGTCGGCGTGCGGGGGCACGAGCACCACCGTCGTGACCACCGGCTCCTCCACCACCGGCGCCTCCACGAGCAGCGCCACCGGCACCGCCACGACCGGCAGCCACACAGCCTTACGGCCAGCGGGGCGGGCTCGGTGCACGGCCGCCGCGCTGCACGGCTCCTTCCTCGGCCAGCAGGGCGCCGTCGGCCATGGCGAGCTCGGCTTCTCCCTGCGCAACACCTCCGGTCGCAGTTGCCACACGTTCGGGTATCCCGGGGTGCTGTTCCTGAGCGCCTCGGGTCATCCCCTGCCGACGGCCACCACCCGGACCACGCACGACTTCTTCGGCCAGAGCACCGCCACCGGTCTGGACGTTGCGCCGGGAGCGCGCGTCTCGTTCCGGCTCGGCGTCACCCACGAGGCTGGGTCCCCCGGTGCCTGCAGGACGGCAGCCGCGCTCCAGGTGATCCCGCCCGATGACACCGTCAAGCTGCGAGTCCCGATTCCCGGCGGGGGCTACGAGTGCGGCACGACCACCGTGTCGCCGCTGCAACGGGGGGCCACGGCGCTGCGGTGAGCGGCCGCTGAGGCCCGATCTCCGGCGGTGATCGGAGTCATGACAGCTCCCTTCTGGTCCTTCGTTGCAGGGCGATCAAGGTCACGTTCACCGGCAGGTCGGGCAGCTCGTGCCGCTCCAGCTCCTCGTGCACGCGGCGGCGCGCGACCTGTAGCGCTTCGGCGGCGGCGCTGGCGCGGCCGAGACCGACCGAAACCTCCAGTCGTCCGTTGGATAGCCGTCCCGAGGCCGCGGTCACCCCCGGTCCGTCCTGAGCGGCGATCTCGGCCAGTCGTTCGATCGCGCGCGCGGACACCGTCGTGGCGCCCTGGCGATCGGCTTCCAGCAGCACCGTCGAACGGGTGAGGTACGGGCGCGGGATCTCCTGGAGAGCAAGGGTCAGCAGGAGCAGGAAAGCGAGCAGGCCGGCGGCGCCGGCGACCAGGCGCCGCACGGTGGTGAAGTCGTGCTGGTGCAGGCTGATGGCGTCGTCGTACAGGGTGCGGTAGGCGCTGAGGGAGTTGACGGTGTGCGGCGAGACCTTGACCGCCAGCAGCACCACCATCAGCCCGTACCAGATCAGACTCAGCGCCAGGAGGGCCACCAGCGCGCGCACGAAATAGGCCAGCACCGAGGTGCGGAGGTTGATCCGCTGTCTGATCATCGACCAGCATCCCCCGGGCCGCGGAGGCGGATGCGGATCCGGGTCCTGAGCGAGAACGGCTCGCTCAACGGGCGCAGGCGCGCCTGAAGCGCCTCGCGGATCTGGCGCGGCTCGGTGTCGCTGGTCCTGATCGCGGTCAGCTTCAACCGCCCCCGGCGACCGCGCCGGGACAGCGTCAGCTTCGCGGCGGTGATCCGGGGCGCTCCGGGAAACGTCTCCGCCAATGCGCGAGCGATGTCGCGAATCGCCTTCGGTCGCGCCGTCAGGCGGCCGGCGGTGCGATCGTCGTCGAGCACCGCACGTCGCTCGCGCACAGAGAGGATGCCGGCCAGCAGCAGCGCCCCGAGCAGGATCGCGCCCAGTCCGCAGAGAAGGGCCAGCCCGGCCGTGGGGCCGGGCGCGGTCACCTGGGTGAGGAAGTGTCCGACGTGGCGGCGAACGCTGACCAGGTGCAGCAGCCGGTCAGGCCGGATCGAGCCGAGCCTGATCGCATCATCGACGCAGTACAGCGCCACTCCCAGCCCCGTCAGCGCCAGCGCCAGCGTCCAGATCATCCCCACCAGCCGCGTTGTGGCCCGCAGCAGCGCGATCACGGCATCGCCTCGGTCAGGTCGGCGATATGCACGTGGACCCGCTCGAGCCCGATTCCGGCGTCGGCGGCGGCCCGGTCGATCCCGGCTCTAACGCGCTCACTGAGCTCTGCCAGCGGCACCGGGTCGCACACCAGCCGCAGCGAGATCTCATAGGCGTCCTCCGACAGGGCCGCGCACACCACTCCGTTGACGCGCCTTCCGCCCTCGCCGCAGGCGAAAAGGCCGGTGGGCCCGTTGTCCAGGCTCGAGACCCCTGGTACCCGCAGCGCGGCTTGTCGCGCCAAGCGAGCCAGGTGAAATCTCGGGGAGGCGATGGTGCTTGCGCCATCCACTGAGACGCCACTCATCGTCCGGGGGCGCGGGGCTAGCTGACCCGGGCGGACTCGTTCTCGGGCTGATCCTCACCAGGGAGGTAGAGGTCGACGACGGCCACGTTGACCTCGGTGACGCCGAGGCCGGTGATGCCCTCGATTCGGCGGATAACGTTCTCCCGAATCTGCTGGGCCACCCGGGGAATCGACTCGCCGTACTCGACCACCACCGTGAGATCAACGGCAGCCTCCCGCTCGCCGACCTCCACTGATACGCCCTGGGAGTTGCTCTCGCCCATCGACAGGCGCTGCGTCACCGCCCCCAGGGCTCGCGCCACCCCGCCGCCCAGGGCGTAGACCCCGCCGACTTCCCGGGCCGCGATGCCCGCCACCTTGAGTACCACCACCTCCGCGATCGTGGTCTGCCCCCGCTCGGTCCGCAGGCCGCCCGGCCCGCCGGACGTGCTCGCTGGGTTGATGCCGGAAGCGCCGGTCAAGGTGACACGGGGTGGGGCGGACGCGCCGACCCGGGTGGTTTCGGGGGCCTCCTCGGCGCCTCCGGGCGCTGGCGCAGCGCCGCCGGTTTCGGTGATCAAATCGGACATGACAGGACTCTCCTCTGCTCTGGACGGGTTGCGGATGGCTGACTACGGCTTCCCCCCTCAGGTCGCCTCAAATCGCACGACCCGATCCCGGTCCAGCTCGTGAACCTGGCCGTCAGCTGTAGCAGGTCGAGGTGGCCGAGGACCTCCGAGATCGTCAGATATGCCTGCGCGACGGCCACTTGGCCCCACGTCGCCACGGCGATCTCGTAAGCGCTGAGTGGAGCCGCTTTCAGCAGGCCCAGCATCTTGCGGGCGCGCCGCTCGTGCATCCGCAGGCGCTCGTCGATCAGGGCCACGTGGTCCAGGATCGGGGGACCGTGGCCGGAGAGCACGAGCTGGGCCGGCAGCTCACGCGTCCTGCGCATCGAGTCGATGTAGGCCAGGAGCGCGTGTGGGCGATCCCGTGACTGGGCCTCACCGTCGCGTCGCAGCGGCCGGGAGACGAGTGGATTGGAGGAGATGTGGGCCAGTAGGTGGTCCCCGGCGAGCAGGATCTGGCGCTCGGCGTACCAGAAGATCGTGTCGCTGGGGCTGTGCCCGGGCCGGTGGTCGACGTGGAGGCGCCGGTCGCGCAGGGCCAGCACTCCTTCATCGCGCAGCGGCCGGCTCACGTGACCGCCCGAGCCGAAGGCGCGGAAGGCGGCCCCGACCGAGCCCAGTGCGGTGACGAGGTCGCGCGGGACGCCGTGGCGGCGCATCACCTCCTGGGCGAAGTCGTCGTCGGCTGCGGCGCTGGGGGAGAAGTCGGCCAGGTAGGGCGCCAGCAGGTCGAGCGCCGCCACCTCGGCGCCGGAGCGGCGCGCCAGGATCTCCAGCAGCCCAAGGTGGTCGAAGTGCTGGTGGGTGATGACGATCAGGCCCAGATCCTCGATGCGGTAGCCGTGGCCTGCCAGCGCCTGCTGCAGCTCGTCAAGCGACTTGCCCGAGTTCGGCCCGGTGTCCACGAGCGTCAGCGGCTCGTCCTCGATCAGGTAGCAGTTGACCCGGCCGACGGCGAACGGGGTGGGAAGGGCGAGCGTGTGTATGCCCGCGGCGGCGGCCACCGCCAGCGGATCGCACCGGGCGGGCGCCGGAGAGGCGCTCACTGCCTGATCAGCGACAGCACCTCGTCGCGCCGGCACTCCATCTCCTCCTGGGAGCGCAGCGACTCGAGGCACAGCCGCAGCAGCGGCTCGGTGTTGGACGAGCGCACGTTGAAGTGCCAGTCCTCGTAGTCGATGGAGATGCCGTCCAGGTGATCCTGCTCGGCGTCGGAGTAGCGCTCGGCCAGCTCCTGCATCTTGGCCTCAGGATCGGTGACCTCGGAGTTGATCTCCCCGGAGATGAAGTATCGACGGCGCAGGGGCTCCAGCAGCTCGGACAGGCGCGATCCGGTGGTGCCCAGCAGCTCCAGGATCAGCAGTGCCGGAATCGTCCCCGAGTCTGCGCAGTAGAAGTCCTGGAAGTAGTAGTGGCCCGAGACCTCGCCGCCGAAGATGCCGCCCTCCTCCCGCATCCGGGTCTTGAAGAACGCGTGCCCGACGCGGTTGCGCAGCGCCTGTCCGCCGGCGGCGTGCACCGTGTCCGGCACCGCCCGGCTGGCCCGGACGTCGTAGAGCACGGTGCCCCCGGGATGCTTGCGCAGCATCGACTCAGCCAGCAGTGCGGTCAGGAAGTCACCGTCGACGAACGACCCCGTGTCGTCGATGAAGAAGCAGCGGTCGGCGTCCCCGTCCCAGGCGATGCCGAGGTCGGCCTCCTGCTCCAGCACGGCGCGCATGATGAACTCGCGGTTCTCCTCCAGCAGCGGGTTGGGCTCGTGATCGGGGAGGTTGCCGTCAGGCTGCCAGTAGGTCTTCACGAGATCCAGCCCGAGCTGCTCCAGCAGCGGCCCCACCGTCGGTCCGGCCATGCCGTTGCCGCCGTCGACCACCACCCGCAGCGGGCGCACCTGATCGGCGTCGATCAGTGCGAGGACGGCCTGCTGGAACTCCGCCGTGACGTCGACCTCCTCCACCGTGCCCCCGCCCGGAGGCTCGCCCAGGCCCTGCTGTATCTGGTCCCTGACGTCCCCGATGCCGGCGTCGCCGGAGAGCGCGATCGCGCCGCGCTTGACGAGCTTGGCTCCCGTGTACTGCTTGGGGTTGTGCGATGCGGTGCACATCAGCCCGCCGTCGAGCTCCCGGGATCCGACGAGGTAGTAGAGCATCTCGGTGCCGACCTGGCCTACGTCGAGCACCGTGGCACCCTCGGCCGCCATCCCGTTCCGGTAGGCGCGCGCCATCTCGGGCGCGGTCAGGCGCATGTCCCGGCCGAGCCCGAGCCGGAGCTCGGCCGCCGGCTTGCCCTCCAGCTCGGCGATCACGCGCACGAACGCCCGCCCGATCTGCTCGGCCAGCGCCGTGTCGAGCTCCTCCCCGTGGATGCCGCGGACGTCGTAGGCCTTGAAGATGCCGGGATGGGCGATGGCGCTCACCCTGCGCTCACTTGCTGACCACGATCGTGGCCTTCATGAACGGGTGGATCGAGCAGAAGTAGTGGATCGTGCCGGGCTGGGTCAGCTTCAGGGTGAACTTGCCACCGGTGGAGAGCGTGGGGGAGGGGGCGAACTTCGGGCCGCTGACCGGCATCACGTTGTGCGGTGGGGTGTCCAGATTGGTCCACTGCACGCTCTGGCCCACCCTGGCGTTGATCGTGGCGGGGAGGAAGGACAGGTTCTTCATCGTCACCTGGAGCGTGGCGCCGCCCGAGGAAGGTGCGGCGGCCGAGGTGGAGGCGGACGTGGAGGCGGGAGCGGCAGAGCTGCTGCTGGAGCTCGACCCGCAGCCGGCCGGGATCAGCGCCAGCAGCGGGATGGCGAGGAGGCGTGCGCGTTTCATGCTTTCGGAGCCTACCGGCCGAGGGAAGCGGTTCTAGACTTTCCTCGATGTCCGGTCACTCCAAGTGGGCCTCGATCAAGCACAAGAAGGCGGTGGTGGATGCCCGCCGCGGCCAGCACTTCACCAAGCTCGCGCGGGCCATCACCGTCGCCGCGCGCGAGGGCGGTGGCGATCCCGACGGCAATCCGGCGCTGGGGCTGGCCATCCAGAAGGCGCGCGATGCCTCCATGCCCAAGGACAACATCGAGCGCGCCATCGCCAAGGGGACCGGCGAGGGCGTCGACGCCGAGCAGATCGACGCGGTCCTCTACGAGGGCTACGGCCCCGGCGGGGTGGCCCTGCTGATCGAGGCCCTGACCGACAACCGCAACCGCACCGGCGCCGATGTGCGCCACGCGCTCTCCAAGCACGGCGGCAGTCTCGGCGAGCCCGGCTCGGTCTCCTACCTGTTCGACAAGCAGGCGGTGATCGTGCTCGACGCCGCCCGCTACGACGAGGACGACCTGATGCCGGCGATCGACGCCGGCGCGCTGGACATCTCTCGCGACGAGGACGTGCTGGAGGTGGTGGCCGAGCCCGCGGATCTGGCCGCGGTGCGGGATGCCCTGCAGCAGGCCGGCGTCGAGCTGCAGAGCGCTGACGTGGCGCAGCGCCCCAAGGTGCGCGTGCCGGTGCAGGAGGCCGATGCCGCCAAGCTGATGAAGCTGATCGATGCCCTGGAGGAATCAGACGACGTGAGCGCGGTGCATGCCAACTTCGATGTCGACGCCTCCGTGCTCGAGCGGATCGCAGGCTGAGCGCGGCATCGCTACCCTGCTCCCGCGATGCCTGCGAAGATTTTCCTGACCCCGGCCGTCCTGGCCGCCGCGCTCGCTCTGGGGGCATGTGGGTCCTCCAAGGCACCTGGGGTTCAGACCGCTCCCTCGGCTGGTGCCACGACCGCCTCGGCGAGCGCCAGCGCCAGCTCCAGCGCCAGCTCGGCCAGCTCCAGCTCCAGCTCCAGCTCCAGCTCCAGTGCGACCCCTTCTGTTGCCACCCCCAAGCCGCCCTCGCCGCTGTCCAAGAAGCCGTTGGTGGCCGTGCCCAACGGGCCGGCCCCGGCGCACCTGGTGACCAAGGACCTGATCAAGGGCACCGGAGCCGTGGCCAAGTCCGGCGGCAGTGTCGCCGTCAACTATGTCGGCGTGCTCTACAAGAACGGCCAGGAGTTCGACTCCTCCTGGAAGCGCAGCCAGACCTTCCCGTTCCAGCTTGGCCAGGGACAGGTGATCAAGGGCTGGGATCAGGGCGTACCGGGCATGAAGGTCGGCGGCCGGCGGGAACTGATCATCCCCGCGAGCCTCGCCTACGGCGCTCAGGGCAGCCCGCCCACGATCCCGCCGAACGCCCCGCTGGTGTTCGTCGTGGACCTGCTCGCGGCGAAATAGCCGCGGCCGACGCGAGAGCTAGGGCCTTCGTTAGCAACAGCAGACAGAGAACGTCGTTATGTGCTGTGCCTCGCCACAGTGGCTTTGGGTTCGTCGATCGTGGGATGCGGGGCATCGAAGGGGCCTAGCCAGCCGACCCCCTAGCCAGCCGCGTCCGACCCGGCAGGCCAAAGCCCACGAAGAGACTCAAGGTCCAGCGCTCGGGCCTGCTCGTGCAATACAAACAGACCGGAGGGACTGCTGGTGTGCACTACGAATGCTCGACCGCGCGCCGGATCCAGTTTGAGACCGACCGGTCGTCTGCAGCGGCGCGATCGCGAACCTCTCGCAGCAGCTCATCTGGAAACCGCACGGGCACGGGCGCGCCGAGCTTTGCCCTGCGGCGTACCGGCGGTCCTTGCGGAGTCTGGTTGTCTGGGTCGACGTAGAAGGCGTGCTCCTGCTCAGGGGTCATCTCGGTCATCGGTCCTCCCGATATCGGTGGGCGAGGTGGTCGGCAGCGATGTAGCAGCCGGTCGGGCGGCACCTGCTGCGGTCCCCGATCCTTGACGGCGCCCAGCGGCACCGTCAGAACGCGACTGGCGACCTCAGCAACCATCAGCCAATGGGCCGGCGGCTTGGCCGGGTAGAAGAGCGGATCGCTGGTCCAAACCTCCCCGATGTCATCGAGGCCCAGGCCCGGGTGCTTGAAGAGATGACGACTCAGCGCGTGTAGCTTAAGCGACTACGGACGACTACTGGACGTCCCGCAAGCGGAACCCTGAGCGACAACGCGGGCTGAAGGCCAGGCCGGCGGCGGTCGGAGGTCTCGATTCCCGTTTGCCCCGCCCGTTGAGAATCCCGGGACAGGGGCGCTATACGGGGCGCCCCCGCTACTACTGAAAGCTGGCTAGCTCCCCGTCCGGGGCCGGCCTCAGTGTGGCCTGCGCAGATCGAGGCCGAGCGAGGATCCAGCGGCGAACAGCCGAGCGTCGTAACAGTAGATGCATCCGAGGTCAGCGGCCAAGCTGAGCGCCGCGGCGAGGTGCAGCGAGTCGAGTGAGCGAAGCGCCAGCGGCTCGAGGGTCGCTGCACGCTCGAGCGTTGCATCGTCGATCGGCAGAAGCGTGATGGCGCCAAGCGCGGCGACCGCGCGGCTGAGAGCAAGTGGACCGTACCGCGCCGAGCCGCGTCGCCCTTCGACAACCAGCAGCGCGCTGCTGACGAGCGCCCCGCCGGTCGCCAGCTCCGCGCGCAGAGCGCGGCTCTCGGGCTCGGAGCGGACAAGCTTGATGAACGCGGACGTATCGAGGTAGTCCGGCACTCAGGCGCGTTCGGCGCGCAACTCGTCGAGCAGCGTGCTGCTGGCGGGTCCCGGAAGCATCTCGGGCAGCTCCTCTAGCGCGTCGAGGAGGTTGCCATGACCGCGGCGGGCGTTGCGCTCTGCCACCAGCCGGTCGATCGCCGTCGCGCGAGCCGGGACCGGAACGAGCTGGGCAACATCGTTGCCTCGGTCGGTGATGAGAAAGGACTCCCCGGCCCCTGCGCGCTGAGCGTACCGACTCAAATGTTGCCGCATCTCGCGGATCCCGACCCGATCCATGTGCGTCATTGTAGCGCTCAGTCTTCCGGATAGAGGGCGGCAAACGCGCTCTCGCTCCCCGCGAGCTGACGGCGGGAGCAGGTTGTCCGATTGTCCTCGACGCGCAATCGATGGGCCGGGTTGCCTGCTCCGAGGGCACGCGCGGCTTCTCGTCCCGGGATCAGCCGAGAAAGAGGTCCAGCGCGACCGGGGAGGCCGTCGCGTGACCCCGAGACCGGCATCGAGCGGGCGGGCGAACAACCCCGACCCGACAGCCGTCCGGATCGGCGACCTGGATGCGGACGAAGCCGTGGTCGTCCTGCCATCGGGGCTCCGTCACGCCCACTCACCGCAGCCGCTGGCGCGCGCTCCTCATCTCGTGAGGGTAAGGGTCATGGTGCCGGCGGCCGGGCGCGGTGCAGCGCCTGCGGTCCGGACACGCCCTTGAGCCGGTGGCGACCGGTGAAGGACCACCGGAACTGCTCCCGGGCCAGGTCGTGAACCTCCTGGGTGCAGAGGACGCTGCCCGGGTGTGCGATCCCGGTCACGCGGCTGGCGAGGTTGACGGAATGACCGAAGTAGTCCCCGGCGCGCTGCAGAGCGGGACCGACGGCGACGCCGGCACGCAAGCTCGGCAGCTCGGCGTCCTGGAAGGCCTGCACCAGCGACAGCGCTGCGCTCACCAGCGCCGCGGGCTGGGGACTCACGAACATCGCCGCGTCTCCGATCGTCTTGACCAGGCGCGCCGGCGGCGCGGTCCGCTCGGCCGCGAGCTCAGCCAGCGCGCCCGCGACCTGGCCGAGCTCCTCCACGTCGACCTGCGTGCCGAGCCGGGTGAAGCCGACCACGTCGGCGAAGCAGACCGCCACCGTCTGCTCGGCTCCGAGCCGCCCCGACTGGCGCTGTGCCCGCCCGAGCATCCCGCGCCGCACGGCTTCTCGCAGGTGAGCCTTGAATGTCGCCGAGAACACGGGCTGGAGCGCGGGCACCAGGCGCCCGGCCAGCTCCACAAATCGATCTGCCACCTCCTGCTCGCTGTCCCCGGGACCCAGGAAGCTTTCCACGAACGTGCCGGTCGCGGTGGCCGCCAGCCGGGCCATCGACTCGCCCAGCACCCGCGTCATCTCCGCGATCGCCTCCTCGCTGAGACCTGACTGCATGAACAGGCGCGTCGAGCGGGCGACCTCCAGGTCCTCCTCGCCGAATACGCGTTCTTGAAGCCCGGCCTCCGGCAGGCCGCTAAGGCGCCTGATCCGCAGCATCAACTTGGCTGGGACCTCGGTGAGGCGCTCCACGTCCTCGGCGCTGTAGCATCCTCCCAGCAGCCGCTCTACCGGCAGCAGGACGAGCCGCTCCTCGGCCACCGCGTCACGCAGCGCTGCCAGCGTGAAGCCCTGCTCGGTCAGCGCCGCCAGCAGCCGCTCCCGCACCGCGCGCTCCTCGCCGTGGAGGCCGTCCAGCAGACCTTCGGCAGCGAAGTCCATCCGGGCATCCTCGCCGATCGGCGTATCTTTCGTGCGCGCATGCTGTCGATCCTGATGCCGGTCTACAACGAGCGCGAGCACGTCGAGCGGGCGATCGCCGAGGTCCTGTCCACCCAGCTGCCAATCGAGTTCGAGCTGATCGTGGTCGACGACGGCTCCACCGACGGCACCCGGGAGATCCTGCGGGGCGGCGACTGGGAGGAGCGGGTCCGCTTGCTGGAGCACCCCGTAAACCGCGGCAAGGGGACGGCCGTGCAGACCGCGCTGGCGGACGCTCGCGGCGAGTACGTCGCCATCTTCGACGCCGATCTGGAGTACGAGGCCGCGGACCTGGCGCCGCTGCTGGCGCCGCTGCTGCAGGGCCGCGCGAACGTGTGCTTCGGCTCCCGCTCCTTCGACGGCTACACGAGCCATTCGTTCCTGTACGTGATGGGCAACCGCGCCGTCACGTTGGCCTGCAACGTGTTGTTCAACGTCTACCTGCACGACATCATGACCTGCCAGAAGATGCTGCGCACCGAGCTGCTGCGCGACCTGCACCTGAGCAGCTCGGGGTTCTCGATCGAGCCCGAGATCACCGCCAAGCTGGTGCTCGGCGGCGAGCGGATCTTCGAGCTGCCGGTGCACTACCGCGCCCGCGCCTCCGAGGAGGGCAAGAAGCTCACCGCGCGTGACGGCTTCAGGGTGCTGGGGACCCTGATCCGCTGTCGGCTGCGGATGCTCTGAGGCCGCGCGGCCCGCGGTGATGTAGAGCGCAGCTCGGAGTCGCCGAGGCTCCGAGCCCGGTGACCTCGAGCACCCGCCACGGGCGTACTCGCGCAAGCGTGCGCACCGTCTTCTCGCTGGCGTGCACGATCGGCGGCGGCGCGCCGGCGGCATGAACGTGCGGGGCGCTGAAGACGAAACCAGTGCCGCGCAGCAGCGGCCGGACCCGCCGCTCGGGAACCTGGAGCTTCCAGGCCAGGGCGCTGGCCAGCGTGTGGTTGACGGCGACCACGCTGGAGCGGCAGGGAAGCACCCTGGCCCGGCCTCCGACGCGGTCAGCGGCCGTGAACATCTGCCTGATGTACAGTGCGGCCTGGCCGGCGTCACGGGCCTGGCTGACCAGCGAGTGCCCACGGGGGATCGACCATGGCAGCGTCGCCGCGACCAGCACGACGCCGACCGTCAGCGCCGCCCCAGTGCCCCGCCGCCGCCCGGCCTCCTGGGCCGTCCACACCACCGCGACGCCCACCAGCACGCAGGCGATCGTTCCGGCGGGCAGCAGGTAGCGCGGCAGCCCGTAGGCGACCTGGGTGATGATCGCCACCATCAGCGCCCAGGCGATCGCGCCCGCGCCGAGCCACACCAGCGTCATCTCTCGGCGCACGTAGGCCAACGCCAGACCCACGGCGCCCAGCACGAGCGTCGGCACGCCCATCAGCTTGACGCTGCTGGCCAGCTCGGCCGGGGCGTTGCCCGGTGAGCCCTTGCCGCCGAGCGCGGCGTTGCCGGCCTGGAAGGGGTTGCCGCTGATCACCGCCGGCCCGCCGAGCCAGGCCACCGGCACCAGCACCAGCAGCCCCACTGCCAGCGGGCGGCTGCCCGGGACCCGCAGCCACAGGTAGAGCCCGTAGAGGGCCAGGAACGCCGTGAACTCAGGCCGGTTCATCGTGGCCAGGAACACCAGCACGTAGGCCGTGCGGGGCTGGGCGCTGAGGTGACGATCGATCGCCCACAGCGTCAGGGCGGCCACGATCGGCTCTGAGGCCCCGCGCGCGAAGTAGAAGAGCGAATCCTGCGCCAGGCACAGCGCCACCACGGCTAGCACCCCGGCCACCAGGCCTCCGAAGCGCCTGGCCACGCGGAAGGCCCCGACCAGCGCCAGCAGCCCCGCCGTGCGGCTCACTACCAGCCACAGGTCGGGACCGGTGTGAGAGAAGAAGCCGAAGATCGTCGTGAACACGACCGGGAACGGCTTCCACGACGGACCGCCCGCCAGGCTCAGGGCGATCTTCGACGAGGCGATCTCCTGCCCCCAGTCGATCCACGCCCACGGATCTGAGCCCGGTGGCCAGGAGAGCGCCACCACGCTGAGAATTCCGAGCACCAGGCAGCCGGCGAGCACGGCGGCCAGCGGCAGGCCTGGCAGGCCTGCCAGAGCGCGCGGACGGCGCGTCGGGGCGACGGGCTCGACTGCCGGCGGCGCGGCTGCGGGCTCAGAGCCGATCATGAGGGCACCACAGTACCGTCAGCGCTTTCGCCGGCAGGGCGAAGCGAAGGTGCGGTTGCTATCCTGCGCGGCGCCGGATCGAGGGGCCGATGTTCTCGATGATGAAGACCGACACCGAAGACAGGCTCTCTGCAGCAGGCGAGGAAAGGGCGCCGGGGGAGCCCGGGCAGGACGAGTACGAGGTCTCGATCGTGATGCCCTGCCTGAACGAGGCCGAGTCGCTGGCGCCCTGCCTGGAGGCCGCCCAGGAGGCGATCGTCGCCTCCGGAGTAAGAGGCGAAGTGATAGTCGCCGACAACGGCTCCACCGACGGCTCGGTGGAGCTGGCGCAGTCACTGGGCGCGCGCGTGGTGCACGTGAAGGCGCGCGGCTACGGCAGCGCGCTGAGGGGAGGGTTCGCGGCCACGCGCGGCAAGTACATCCTGATGGGCGATGCCGACGGGTCCTACGACTTCGGGCACCTGAACCGGTTCCTGGAGCGTCTGAACGCTGGCAGCGACCTGGTGATGGGCAACCGCTTCGCGGGGGGGATCGCACCGGGGGCGATGCCGCCGCTGCACCGCTACTTCGGAAACCCGGGCCTAAGCTGGATGGGGCGGCTGTTCTTCCGGGCGCCGGTGGGAGACTTCTACTGCGGGCTGCGCGCGTTCCGCCGCGACGCATTGCCCAAGCTGCACCTCCAGAGCCCAGGCATGGAGCTGGGGGTGGAGATGGTTGCTAAGGCGGCGCTCTACGGCCTGCGGGTGGCCGAGGTGCCCACCACGTTGTCCCCGGATCTGCGCAGCCGAGCGCCGCACCTGCGCACCTGGCGCGACGGCTGGCGCACGTTGCGTTTCTTCCTGCTCTACAGCCCTCGGTGGCTGTTCTTCTATCCCGGGGTGATCCTGATCGCCCTCGGTCTGGCGCTGTCGATCGCGGTGCTCCCGGGTCCGGTGAACGTGATCGGGGCGCGCCTGGACGTGCACACGCTCCTGTACGCGGGCGCTGCCGTCGTGGTCGGCGTCCAGGCGGTGGTGTTCTCGGTGCTGGCGCGGGTCTACGCCGCCGCCGAGGGCTTCCTGCCCGACACCCTTCTGGCCCGGCGCGCGCGCCAGGTGCACTCGCTGGAGGGCGGTCTGCTGGTGGGCGGGTTGCTGCTGCTGGCCAGCGCCGTGCTGTCGGTGATTGCGTTCGTGCGGTGGGACAACTCCTCCTTTCATCACCTCGATTACCCGAGCTCCTTGCGGATCGCGATCCCCGCGGTCGTGATGCTGATGCTCGGCGTGCAGACGGTCCTGTCGAGCTTCTTCCTGAGCGTCCTCGGGGTAAAGCAGCTCCCCGAGGGCGTCAGGTAGAGCCCCACTCGCGGGTCGCGAGCTGGCAGCGCAGGCGATGAGCACCTCTGAGTATCCGGCGAACCGGCTGCGGGGGTCATGGCGGCCTCGCCTGAGGGCGCTGGCTGTCAGCCGGCCGATTCCCGCCGACGTGTGGGCGGTGTGGGCGTTGCTGGCGCTGGCGGTGGTGATCCGCCTGCTCACGATCGACAACCAGAGCTTCTGGACCGACGAGGCGCTGACCGCCTACGAGGCGCACCTGCCGTTCGGCGCGATGATCAACACCGTCACCCACGTCGAGACGACGCCGCCGCTGTACTTCGTGCTCATCTGGGCGTGGGCGCACGTGTTCGGGATCGGGGAGGTGGCGCTGCGCTCGATCTCGACGCTGGCCGGCGTGGCCGTCGTGGGGATCGCCTACCTCGCCACCCGGGAGCTGATCTCACGCTGGGCCGGCGTGGTGGCGGCGGCGCTGGTGACGGTGAACCCGTTCATGATCTGGTTCTCCCAGGAGGCGCGCTCCTACATGCTGCTGGCCGCGCTGACCGGCGCGTCCTTTCTGTGGTTCGTGCGGGCGCTGCGGGAACCCTCTCGGCGCAACCTGAGCTGGTGGGCGGCGTTCTCGGCGCTGTCGGTGATGACGCACTTCTTCGCCGGCTTTCTGGTTGCGCCGGAAGCGCTCTGGCTGCTGTGGAGCGCGCGCAGCAGGATCGCGCTGGTGGCCGTCGGGGCGGTGGGCGTGGCGCAGCTGGCGATGCTGCCGCTGGCGGTCGCCGACACCGGCCACGGCGCCGGTTGGGTCGGCCAGACCTCGCAGCTTCACCGAGTCTCCCGCACAGTGGCCGAGTGGGGGGTGAGCATCCTGCTGCGACGCGTCACGGTCCTTCAGGGCCTGCTGGCGGCCGTGGCGCTGGTCGTAGCGGGCGGCCTGCTGGTGGGCCTGGGCGGCGGGCGGCGGCTCCAGCGGGGTGCGGCGATCGCCGCCGCGCTGGCGGC
>JALYYW010000105.1 GCA_030946085.1 Actinomycetota bacterium | reverse complement strand
AGTGACGCTATTGGGCGCACCATCAACCCCGCCAGCTCGAATGCTGTAGCGAATCTCAGCCGTTTGGGCGGCAATCGTTCGAGAGGGAGCCTCTTGGACTCTCACCAGAAGATTGTTGGTATTGGGCATGCAGACTCTCCCGACGAGCAGCTAGCAAGTTTGGTCGGTTCGCCCCCCGGCAGCGCTCTAGTGGGAGCCAGGTGGCGTGCCCGCTTCGTATGCGCATTCGCCGACCATCGTCTTGAACTCGTGCCAGGAGAGCCTCTTCCTGAGACAGCGGCCACAACGCCAGCAGTGGTAGGCTGCCTGTGCGTGAGAGGCCGTCCAAATGCACAACGCGTAATCAGATGACACGCACCGCACACGGACTCCGCCGCCAACCAACAGGCCGGCAGACCTTACTTCCAGTTCAGATGCGATGAGCAAGGCACGCTACTCTCGCACTCCGCATAAAGTCAAGGTAATCAGGAACACACTCCCGATCATGACCCGTGCCACCGAGCAGCTGCGGCTGGTAGGCGCGTCCGGGTTACACGAGCCGCCCGCCGCCGGCGACCACGCTCAGAAGCGAAAGCCCCGGTGGGCGTCGTGGCGCTTCAGCGCCAGGCGCACGAGGCGGTCCAGGAGCTCCGGGTAGGGGATCCCACTGGCCGCGAACAGCGAGCTGAAGACGCTGGTCTGGGTGAACCCGGGGATCGTGTTCAGCTCGTTGACGAGCACCTCCTCGCCATCGACGAAGAAGTCCACGCGCGCCAGCCCGCAGCAGCCCACGCGCAGGAAGGTCTGCACCGCCAGCTCCCGGACCCGCTCCCGCGCCCGAGTGCTTATGCGCGCGGGCACGACCAGCTCCATCGCCCCCGGGGTGTACTTGGCCTCATAGTCGTACCAGCTCTGCTCGCCCCCGAAGAGCACGATCTCGCCCGGCTCGGAGGTCACCGGGCCCTCGTTGCCGAGCACCGAGCACTCCACCTCCAGCCCGGCGGCGGTCGCCTCCACGATCACCAGCGGGTCGTGGGCAAAAGCGCTCTCGATCGCCGCCGGCAGCCCGGCCGCCTCGCCGACGCGCACGATTCCCACCGACGAGCCGAGCCGCGCGGGCTTGACGAACACCGGCAGCCCGAGCGCCGCCAGCGCGCGCCGCCGCCCATCCCCGTCAGCGCGGTACTCCTCGATCCGCAGGGCTCGGTAGTCGACCTGGGGGACGCCGGCACGGGCCATCAGATCCTTGAAGGTCACCTTGTCCATGCTCACCGCCGAAGCCAGCACGCCGGCGCCGACATACGGCACCTCCAGGCACTCGAGCAGCCCCTGCACGGTCCCGTCCTCGCCGTAGGGCCCATGCAGGGCCGGGAACACGACCTCGGTGCCATCCAGCCCCTGCCCGGGCGACAGCGCCAGAGCTCGTCCCTGCTCCCGCCAGACACCGTCCCGGCCGATCTCGATCATCCTCACCCCGTGTCCCGCCTGGCGCAGTCCGGCGACGACCGAGGCAGCCGAGGCCAGGGAGACCTCGTGCTCGGAGGAGCGCCCGCCGCCGAGCACCGCGACCTCCAGCGAGCTCACGTCGTGGTGGTGGTCGTGGTCGTCGTGGAGCCGGTGCTCGACGTGCCCGTCCTCGTGGTCGTCGTGGAGCCACGGAAGCGGCCGACGACGATCGTCACCGTGTCGCCCTTTCTGGCCGGGCTGCCCGCGCCGGGGCTCTGCGAGATCACGATCCCGTCGCGGTTCTGCTGGGAGACGTCCTTGAACTTCTTGTTCACGGTGAATCCCGCCCCGGTGAGGTTGCCACTCGCCGCGTCGGCGGTGGAGCCCGTGACGTCGGGCACCTTGACGGTCGAGGGCGCGGAGGCCACCACCAGGCTGACGGTGGAGCCGGGAGCCGCCGTCGATCCCCCCGAGGGGCTCTGGCTGATCACGTTGCCCGCTGGCACGGAGGAGGATTCCTGGGTTGAGGTGGCGACCTTGAACCCGGCTCGTCCCAGCTGGGCCGCGGCCGCGGCCTGGGGCTGACCGGTGACATCGGGCACCGCATTCTGCGTCTGCGGCCGGCCCGAGGAGACGAACAGCGTCACCGCCGAGCCGACCGGCAACGAGGTGCCCGACCGGGGATCGGTGCGGGTGGCCTCGCCCGCCGGCACATCGGCCGAGCTCGCCGTCTCGGTCCGGCCGACCTTCAGGTGGGCGCGGCGGAGCGCGCGGTTGGCGCCGGACTCGGTGAGGCCGCTCACCGACGGCACGGTGGTGTTGCCCGGCCCCTGGGAGACGGTCAGCGTGACCATGGAGCCGGCCTTGACGCTGCTGTTGCCCAGGGGCTGCTGGGCGATGACGGTGCCGGCGGGTCCGGCGTCGGTGCGGTAGACCAGGTTCGGGGTGAAGCCCGCGTTCTGGATCTGGGTCTGCGCCACGCTCACCTTCTCTCCCACCACCGTCGGCACGAGCTTGGTGGCGGGGCGCGTCAGCAGGTAAGCGCCAAGGGCCACCCCCGTCAGCAGCAGCGCGGCCACCAGGGCCCAGAGCCAACGCCTCCCCCCGGCGCTCGCGGGCTCTTCCGGCGGAGGCTCCTCGCCCTCGGCGGCGGCGAGCACCGCCTCGCCCCCCTCAGGATCGATGGCCGCAGCCGCCACCACCCCCGCGCCGGCGGGAACGGCCGCGGCCAGCGCGGTGAAGCTCGCCGTCCGCTCGCTGGGCGATCCCTCGGTGAGACTCACCTTCACCGCCTCCAGGGCGGAGATGAACGCGTCGGCGTCCGCGGGCCGATCGGCCGGGTTCTTGTTCAGCGCCCACAGGATCACCTGCTGCAGCTCCGGTGGGACACTCGGGTTGATCTGGATGGGCGCCACCGGCGCCTCGGAGACGTGCTTGATCGCGATCGTGACCGCCGACTCGGCGTCGAAGGGCACCCTGCCGGTCACCATCTCGTAGAGGATCACGCCCACCGCGTACAGATCCGAGGTGGGACTGACGGCGTGGCCCTGGGCCTGCTCGGGGGACAAATATTGCGAGGTGCCCATGATCGAGCCGGTCTCGGTCATGTCCGACGCGCCCGCCCGGGCGATGCCGAAGTCGGTGACCTTGGCGTGGTCGCCGTCACCCACGATCACGTTGTGGGGCTTGAGGTCACGGTGGATGATGCCCCGGCGGTGCGCGAAGCGGGCTGCCTTGAGGATCTGGATCGTGAGGTCGATCGCCCGCAGCGGATCCATCGGCGCGTCCTGGACGATGAGCTGCTTGAGCGATGGTCCGGCGAGGTACTCCATCGCGATGTAGTACGTGCCGTCGTAGGCGCCGCGGTCGTACACGCTGACCACGTTGGGGTGCTGCAGACCGGCAGCGGACTGAGCCTCACGCCGGAAGCGCTCGACGAAGTCGGGATCCTCGGAGAAGCGGCGGTGCAGCAGCTTGAGCGCCACCTTGCGCCCGAGCTGCTGGTCCTCGGCGAGGTAGACCTCGGCCATGCCGCCGGTGCCCAGCCGCGAGAGGACGTGGTAGCGGCCGTCGATCATCGTGCCGTCGCTCAGCTCAGGCACGCTCAGCCTCCCTTTGAGAGGAGGGTCTGGACGACCGCCTTGGCGATCGGTGCCGCCACGGTCCCGCCGAAGCCGCCCCGCGAGCGCTCGACGGTGACCGCGATCGCCACCTTGGGGTTCTGCAGCGGCGCGAAGCCGATGAACCACGGCTGGGTCAGGCCCGATCCGGTGGTCCCGATGGAGGCGGTGCCGGTCTTGCCGGCGAACTGCACGCCGCTGCCCAGCTGCGCGGGCGTGCCGGTCCCCTCCTCCACGACCTTCTTCATCATCTGCGCCACTGCCTGCGCCGTGCTGGGCTTCATCACCTGGCTCACCACGCTCGGGCGGATCGTCTGCACCGTGCGGCCGACGGGGTCGACGACCCTATCGGTGAAGCGGGGAGCCATCAGCTTGCCGCCGTTACCCACCGCCGCCGCCACCATCGCCATCTGCAGCGGTGTCACCTCCAGGCCTCCCTGGCCGATCGCGATCCGTCCGATGTCCTCGCTGGGGCTGCCCGCCGCATAGGGGTGTGACCTCGGCCCCGGGGACCACGGCCGGCTGGCGCCGAGCTCGTCGGGCGGAAGGTCCAGTGGCGGCTTGGCATAGAAGCCGAAGCGCTGCATGTACCGCGTCAGCGTGCCGCGGCCCAGATGCTCGGCCACCTGCGCCCATACCGTGTTGACCGAGAAGGTCAGGGCGGTCGTGAGGTCGATCGGCCCGAAGCTCTGGTTGTTGTCGTTCATGAGCGGCACGCCGGAGATCGTCACCGGGGAGCTGCCATCGACCACCGAGCTCGGCGTGTACTGGCCGCTGTCGATCGCGGCCGTGTCGGTCACGATCTTGAACGTCGAGCCCGGCGGATAGCGCGCCTGCGTGGCCCGGTTCAGCGTCGAGCGCCCCGGACCCTGCTTGAGGGGGTGGTTGTCGTCGTAGCCCGGAAGCGAGACCATCACCTTGATCGCGCCGGTGCGGGGGTCGAGCGCCACCACCGACCCGTTCTGACCGCCCAGCTGCTGCAACGCCACCCTCTGGGCCTTGGGATCAAGCGTGCTCAGGACGTCGTCGCCGACCGGGTGCGGGCTCAGCTGTCCGAACACCGAGGTGAGCCCGCGCTGCACGCCACGCAGATCGTCCCCCCGTGAGCGCTCCAGCCCCGCCGCGCTGCCCAGCAGCGCGATCGAGTAGCCGATGGGCTGGGCGAACAGGCTGCCGGTGGGATACGCCCGCGTCCAGGTTCCGTCTGGCCCAGCCACCGAGCGGGCCAGCACCGTACCGTCGGCGGCCAGGATCCGTCCCCGCTTGATGCGCAGGTCGTCGAACAGCGTGCGCTTGTTGAGCGCGTTGTCGTTGAGCGCCTTGGACTCGAACACCGTCCAGCGCGTGGTCCAGCCCACCAGCAGCGCAAACAGCAGCACGACCAGGCCGAAGAGGCGGAGGATCGGCGCTCTCACGGGACGGGCCTTCGCGCGCGGTCGGAGACCAGCAGCAGCAGCGCCAGCAGCACCAGGTTGGCGATGATGGAGGAGCCGCCGTAGGAGATGAAGGGCAGCGTCACCCCTGTCAGCGGGATCACCCGCGTAACGCCGCCGACGATCACGAACACCTGCAGCGCGAACACCGCGGTCAGGCCGACCGCCAGCAGCGTCGAGAACGAGTCGCGGGCCAGAATCGCGGTCTTGAACCCGCGCGCAATGAACAGCAGGTAGGTGAGCAGCACGGCGACCGCACCGAACAGCCCCAGCTCACCGGTGATGACTGCGTAGATCATGTCGGTCTGCGGCGCCGGTAGCAGATAGGCCGAGGGGCGGCTGCCGGGGATCGTCAGCGTGGCCTGGCCGAAGCCCTGGCCAAAGAAGCCACCCGCGGCCTGGGCGAACAGCGAGTTGGCCAGCTGGTAGCTCCCGCCCACCTTGTTGTACAGCGCCGGCGCCAGCGGGTGCAGCCAGGCTTCGATGCGATCGTGGATGTGGGGCACGTGCGCGCTGGCGTACCACGCCCCTATGGCAAAGGCCAGCACCCCGACGACGACAAAGGACAGTCGCCCGGTGGCCACGTACAGCACCGCCAGCAGGCTGCCGTAGAACATCAGCGAAGAGCCGATGTCGTGCAGCAGGAACATGATCACCATCGCGATGCCCCAGATGACCACCACGGGGCCGAAGTGCTTGATCGGCGGGATCGTCACCCCGAGGATCCGCCGCGCCCCCATCACCATCACCTGACGGGTGTCCCGCAGGTAGCTGGCCAGGAACACGACCAGGCCGATCTTGGCGAACTCGGCGGGCTGGAACACGAACAGGCCGGGGATCCTCACGCCCAGATAGGCCCCGTTGACCTGGTCGCCGATCCCGGGGAGGCGGGGCAGCACCAGCAACGCCAGCGAGGCCGACACGATCACGTAGCGGTACTGCTCCAGCTTGCGGTAGTCACGGAACACAACGATCGTGCCGGCGAACAGCACCAGCCCCAGCACGAACCACTGCGCCTGCTGGCGAGCCAGCGTGGCGTCGATCCGGTAGATCATCACCAGCCCGAAGCTCGCCAGCAGCGCGACGAGCGGGAACAGGTAGGGATCGGCGTGGGGCAGTGTCATCCTGATAACGACGTGCGCCGCGACGCACAGTCCCAGAAAAATCGCGCCGTAGGTCAGCGAGACGTTGGAGAGGACGTTGGAGCGCTGGATGAACACCCCGGCAAAGCCCGCCGTGACCAGCAACGAGGCCGGGATCAGCGCAAACAGCTCTCGATTGCGCGCGCTCATCGCACCAGCTGGCCGAGTTCGAGCGTGCGCACCAGGCTGGAGGCGTCCTTCTGCGAGCGAAGGCGGTGGTTGAGCAGCGACGCCCGCCGGTCGGCGGGGACCTCGGAGGCGGGCACCCCGGAGACATAGAAGGCCTCGTAGAGGTGGATGTTCGCCGGCAGGTCGTAGGGCAGGCCGCGGTAGATGGTGACGATCCCCTGGCCGTTGGTCCCGACGAAGTAGAGCTGGCGGCTGGCCAGGTAGCCGCCGCCGAGGATCAGGAACAGCACGATCGCCGACGCGACCAGTGCGGCGAGCGCCTTGGCCCAGCGCGGAGCCCGCCCCCGGCGGGTCGGCTTGGGGGACGGGGG
>JALYYW010000094.1 GCA_030946085.1 Actinomycetota bacterium | reverse complement strand
CCCGCCGGCCCCGCCGCCGATCCCGAGCAGGTTGGCCACCAGCCCGGCTGGTCCCACCGCGGGCACCAGCGCCGCGATCTGCCGGCTCAGCCCCCTGAGCTCGCCGCGGAACTCCCGGCAGGGAGCGCAGTCACGCAGATGACGACGGGCCATTGAGGTGGGCCGGCGGCCGTGATCGTGGGCTAGGACCAGCTCATCGCGGATCTCCAGGCAGGCGGTCTCGCGGGCTCGCAACGAGTGGGCGAGGCTGACGCGGGCCCGCACCAGCAGAGACTTCACGGCGGGCACGGAGACAGCCATGGCCGCGGCCAGGTCGGAGTAGCTCATCCCCGTGAGCTCACGCATCAGCAGCGCTGAGCGCTGCTGCTCAGGCAGGCGACGGATGTCGGCGATCAGCCGCCTCAGCGACTCCCGCCCCTCGGCCTGCTCGATGGGGTCCTGAACCGGGAAGCGGACGAGGTTCACGACCTCAGGGAGCGGGGGAGAGGGGCGTCGCAGCTCGTCGACGCAGCGGTTGTGCGCGACGCGGTAGAGCCAGGCACGCAGGGCGAGGTCGCGCTCGCTGGAGCGCAGCCCGGCGTAGGCCCGCACGAACACGTCCTGCAGGGCCTCCTCGGCATCCTGGCGGGAGGGCAGCATCTGCCGGGTGTAGGCGAACAGACGCTGGCGGTAGCGGTCATGGATGACCCGGAAGGCCTCTTCATCGCCGGCGCGAAAGTGTGCCACGAGCTGCTCGTCGGAGCGCAGACGGAGCAACGGGGGCCCGATGGAGATCCTGCTACGGGTCAGACCTGCCGGGGCTTGGAGGGCGGAGGCTTCCACTTGACTCCTGATCATTAACTGTAACGACCGCCGGGGCGGAAAGTTTCGTCTCAGGTCTCCAGCGGCTCCCTTCTAGGCTTCCCCTACGTGAACGACCTCGTCATCGCAGTGATCGACCCGGCCTCGGGCGTCGCGATTCCGGTGGCCTTCGGGGCCGGACTGATCTCGTTCCTATCGCCCTGCGTGCTGCCGCTCGTGCCTGGCTACATCTCAGCGATCGCCGGCGTCACGCCCGACGAGATCCGTCCTGCGCGCGTGATCGGGCCCAGCCTGACCTTCGTGGCCAGCTTCTCGGTGATCTTCATCGCGCTCGGGCTCCTGGGCCAGCAGGCCCTGCACGGGGCGCTCACCGGACCGTCCGCGCAGAAGGTCAGCGGCGCGCTGATCGTGGCCATGGGTGTGCTGTTCCTGCTGGCATCGCTGGTGCCGCGCCTCGCCCGTGAGTGGCACATTGACGCACTGATGCAGCGGGCGGGGCGCGGAGGACCCGTACTCACCGGCGCCGCGTTCGCACTGGCGTGGACTCCGTGTACCGGTCCGACCCTCGGCGCGATCGTCACGGCCGCCGGTGCCTCCGGATCGGCGGCCCACGGCGCCGTCCTGCTGGCGGTCTACTGCGCCGGGCTCGGCGTCCCCTTCCTGCTCACCGGCATGGCCTTCGGCACGGCGACCTCGGTTCTGGCGGTGGTCAAGCGCCACTACCCCGTGCTGATCGGCCTCGGGGGCGCGGTCCTGATCGGCATGGGTGCTCTGATCTGGACCGGTGAGTTCACCCAGCTCAACGTGACCGTCAACGGGTGGCTCCAGGGGCTGGGGCTGCCGGACCTCAACTCCGACACCTGAGCTCCACCGCCGCGGAACCGCGTCAGCGCTGCTCGTATCCGGGCTCGCCGGGGAGCACGACGCGCGCCGTCTCCCCAAAGGTGAGCACGCGCGGCGCCACCGGGGAGATCTCACGCCCACGGGCGTGCTCCAGCAGCGACTGCATCGAAGCGAAGGCCGACAGCTGCTCCAGGTGCTTGATCGTCGGAAAGACGAGGAACAGCTCTCCCTGGCGGTGCCCGGCGAGCGCCTGCGCCGGGGTGTACCAGCCCCAGTCGACGATCTCGCTGCCGTCTACACGCGGCTCGGTCGACGCCGGCGCCGCCGCCAGAAAGAACCAGGTGTCGAAGCGGATCTTGACCTCAGCGGGGGTGATCCACCGTGAGAATGCCACCAGCGCTGCGGGGTCCGGAAGCGGGACGCCCGCCTCCTCGGCGACCTCACGCACCGCGGCCCTACGGAGCGCCGCGTCGCCCTCCGCCTCGGCCCGGTCGACCGCTCCCCCGGGGAACACCCAGGCGCCGCCCATGAAGCGCGCCTGCGGATTGCGCTTGACCAGCAGCAGCTCCAGCCGCTCCTGACCACCGCGCAGCAGGATCACCGTCGCGGCGAGCCGGGGAGCGCTCACCGGCCCGGCGTTCAGCTCCTCTCCGGGAGCGAGACGACCAGGATCCACCGCGCGACCCTATCGCCAGTGGCATCGGTAGGCTGTCGCCGGTGCGATGGATGTGCGAGTCCTGCGGGTTCATTTACGACCCGGCCGAGGGAGATCCGGACGGGGGCATCCCCCCCGGGACCGCCTTCGAGAGCATCCCGCAGACCTGGTTCTGTCCGGTCTGCGGCGCGCGCAAGGCTGACTTCACCCCCTACGAGGATTAGTTGCCAGCGGCGCTCAGGCCGCGTCGGCCAGCTCGCCGCCGGTGACCTCGGCGATCGCGGCTGCGGTGGCCTGCACCAGGCGCCGCAGGTCGTCCTGCGAGATCGCCAGGATCGGCATCAGCACCACCACGTCGCCAAGCGGCCGGATGACGACGCCCCGCCGACGCGCCGCCAGCGTGACCGCATGCCCGGCACGCTCGTGCGCCGGCCGCTGACGCAGCTGAATCCCGACCATGAAGCCGCGCTGGCGGACCTCGGCGACGCCGTCCAGAGAGACCACGTGCTCGGCCAGCAGGTCGGCGAGCAGCTCGATCTTCGGCGCCAGCCGCTCCAGCGTGCGCTCGTGCTCGAAGGTCTCAAGCGTCGCCACCCCAGCCGCGCAGGCGAGCGGGTTTCCTGTGTAAGTGTGGCCGTGGAAGAACGTGCGGAACTCCTCGAACTCCCCGAGGAAGCCCTCGTAGACCCGCTCGGTGGTGAGCGTCGCGGCGAGCGGCAGGTAGCCACCGGTCAGTCCCTTGCCGACGCACATGAGGTCCGGGCGCACCCCCTCGTGGTCGCAGGCGAACATCGCTCCCGTTCGCCCGAAGCCGGTGGCCACCTCGTCGCAGATCATCAGCACGTCGTAGCGATCGCAGCACTCCCGCACGCGCGGCAGGTAGCCATCAGGCTGGAGCAGCACCCCCGCGGCGCCCTGGACCAGCGGTTCGACGATGACCGCCGCCACCTCGCCCGCGTGCTGGTCAAGCAGCGCCTCCAGGTGCTCGGCGTCGCCCGAGCGCGCCGGCCAGGCATCGAACAGCAGCGGACGGTAGAGCGAGTGGAACAGCTCGATGCCTCCCACCGACACCGCGCCGATCGTGTCCCCGTGGTAGCCGTTCTGCAGGCATACGAAGCCGCTGCGGCCCTCGTCCCGCTGGGCCCACCACTGGAACGCCATCTTCAGGGCGATCTCCACCGCCGTGGAGCCGCTGTCGGAGAGGAACACGCGGGTGAGGCCGCCCGGGGCGACCGCCACCAGCCGCTCGGCGAGCGCGATCGCCGGCTCGTGTGAGAGCCCTAGCATCGTGGAGTGGGCCACGCGATCCAGCTGGGCGCGCACCGCCGCATCGATCGCCGGGTGGCGGTGGCCGTGAACGTTGCACCACAGCGAGGAGACGCCGTCGATGTAGGCGTTGCCCTGAAGGTCATAGAGCAGCGACCCATCGGCGTGGTCGATGACCAGCGGCGGCTCCTGCTCACACCATCCCTGCTGCTGGGTGAAGGGGTGCCAGAGGTGACGGCGATCGGCGGCGGCAAGCTGCTCTGAGGTCCGCACGGACCGGAAGCTAGCGCGCTTGCGCCGGTCGCCGGGTCCTCAGCCCGCCGGCGGCTCGCGGCGCCGTCTGGCAGCCTGGGGGAGTGACCGCCGGACGCTCCCGAGATCCAGCCCCTGCCCGTCGTCGTCGTGTCGCCCTCACCGCGGTGGTGGTGGGGCTGATCACGGCCGGGGCGATCGGGGTCGGGCTGCACAGCTCAGCGCAGAGCTCTCGGCGCGCGCTGGTGCAGTCGATCTTCCAGGACGACGATCATCTCCTCTACGCACCCACCCCGGTGGTGCAGCGAACCTTGAGCGAGCTGCGGCGACTGGGCGTCGACCGGCTGCGGCTGACGGTCCTGTGGTCGGCGATCGCGCCCGATGCCGGCTCCCGGCGGGCGCCGGACCGCTTCCGGGCGCGGGACCCCGCCGCCTACTCGGCGACATCCTGGTTCCCCTACGACCGGATCGCGCTGCTGGCGCGCGCGAGCGGGATCGGCGTGGCCTTCAACGTCACCGCCCCCGGGCCGCTGTGGGCCATGGCCAGCCCCGCCCCGAGCGCCAAGATCGCCAATCACCTGCGCCCGAGCGCCACCGCCTTTGGCGACTTCGTCACCGCGGTGGGGCGCCGGTACGACGGGCACTACGCGGTGCCGACCCCCTCCGGGCAACCGATCACGCTGCCGCGCGTGGACTACTGGACGGTCTGGAACGAGCCCAACCAACCGGGCTGGCTGTACCCGCAGTGGCGCCAAGTGTCGCGGCACTGGGTGATGGACTCGCCGCGGCTCTACCGGCTCTACGTCGACGCCGCCTTCTCTGCGCTCGCCCGCACCGGCCACACCCCGGCCCGGGACACGATCCTGATCGGAGAGCTCGCGCCGGAGGGCAGCGAGAGCTCCGCCGAGGGCGCCGCGATCCCGCCGCTGCCGTTCATCCGCGCGCTCTACTGCGTGGACGACTCGTTCCGGCCGTTGCGGGGCGACGCCGCCGCGCTGCTGCACTGTCCGGCGGCGGGTGATGGCGCCGCGTTCGTGCGGGCTCACCCCGGACTGTTCCGGCTCACCGGCTTCGCCCACCACCCCTACTCGTTCTTCCTGGCCCCCACGGCGCGCTTCCCCGACCCCAACTTCGCGCCGCTGTCCCAGTTGCCCCGCCTGGAGAACGTGCTCGACCGATCCCTGAGCGCCTACGGCGTGCCGCGACGGCTGCCGCTCTACCTCACCGAGTACGGCTACGAGACCTACCCGCCCAACCCGTTCCGCGGCGTCAGCCTGGCGCGCCAGGCGCTGTACCTGCAGCAGGCGCAGTACATGGCCGCGGGCGATGGCCGGGTCCGGGCGATGGCGCAGTTCCTGCTGGTGGATTCCCTCCCGGACTCCTCCTATCCCCGGGGCAGCGAGCGCTACTGGTCGACCTTTCAGACCGGGCTGAGGTTCGCCGCCGGGGGGGAGAAGCCGTCGCTGGCCGCCTACCGGTTGCCGATCTTCCTGCCCCGCCCGGTGCTCACGCCGGGCGATCCGCTGCCCGTGTGGGGGATGCTGCGCGCGGCGCCGAACTTCACCACCCAGTCGGCGCTGATCCAGTGGCGACCAGTGCACGGTCCGTTTCGCACGCTGGAGCGCGTGAGCACCAGCGATCCCTCCGGCATCCTCAGCGCCAACGTGGATGTGCCCGGGCCGGGGGCGTTGCGGATCGCCTGGACCTCGTCGCAGGGGGAGGTCGTGCACAGCCTTCCCGCCCCGATCACCGCCCACTGAGCGTTTCACTTCGGGCCGGCTTCCCCTAGCTCAGGCCGAGCGCCGCCAATCCCGGAAGTCCTCCCACACGCCGCCGGCGCGCCACGCCGCCTCCTGCCAGAGATGGCGCCAGGGACCCGCGGGGGCGAGATCGGTGCCCCGGGCGCGGCCAAGCGCCACCAGCCCACCCGCCAGCGCCATCAGTGCCACGAGCGCGCCCAGGATCAGCAGCGGCAGCGGGATCCCGGCGCCGGTGGACGCGGTCACGGGACCGAGCGGGAGGGCCCGGTCAGAACCGGCCCCGGACGTCCCGGATGAGGCCGTGGGCGGAGGGCCCGAGCATGCCCCGGCATCGCGCTGCGCCAACGCCCTCTGGATCGCGGCGGTGAAATCGGCGAAGTACTGCTGTCCGTAGACGTCCACCCCCCGGAGCGCCGCCGACAGCTGCGCCGGGGAGAACTGGCACGCGGGAATCGTGCCCTTCTGCTCGTAGGTGCCGAGCACCTTCCGGTAGGCGCTGGCGCTCTGTGCCCGCACCCCGGGCGCGGCGGCGCACCCCAGGAGGGCGGCCAGCGTCAGCGTGGTCAGGATCAGCCGGAGACGGAGGCAGGCGAAGGTCATCGGTCAGGGGTCTCGACGGTAGCGAACCACCGGTGCAGCGGAAGCTGTTCCCCCGCCTGGCGCAGGAGATCCGGCTCGGCCCGGGGGAGCGGAGGCAGCGTCGCCACCTCCACCCCCCCCAGTCGCTCGATTGTGACTCGGTTCGACTGCTCCACCGTGGAGGGCCGCGCCGGCCACGGCGTCAGCACCACCGCGGCCACGACCAGCCGCGCCTGCCTGGCGGCCGCCAGCGTCAGCAACGCGTGGTTGATCGTGCCGAGGCCGGGTCGCGCAGCGACCACCACCGGCAGCCGGAGCGCGACGGCCAGGTCCCGGACGGTAAAGGAGGAGCTGAGCGGCACCAGCAGGCCTCCCACGCCCTCCACGACCACCCGCCTTCCGTCTGCGCTCGCGGCCCGGACCCAGGACACCAGCGCGCGCGTGTCGATCGGCTCGCCGGCCAGCTCGGCGGCCAGATGAGGCGACACCGCGGGGCCGAAGGTCAACCCGGTG
>JALYYW010000078.1 GCA_030946085.1 Actinomycetota bacterium | reverse complement strand
CGGGTGCTCCGCGCCCCAACTGGCTCAGCCGGGTCTCCAGCTGCTGCACTCGCTGGGCGGCGTCGGTCAGCTGCTCACGCAGGGATGTGGTCTCACGTGCCTGGGCGAAGTAGAGCAGCACGAGGATCGCCAGGCCGATGATCGAGGCAAAGCCGGCGTCCGCGCCCACCGAGCTGATGAAGTGGTGGACCGAGAAGGCAGAAGTGATGAGCCCCATCTCCCGCCCCAGTCTAAGGGGCGATCCGGGCGCCTTGCCCGCCGACCTCGACACCGCGGCGTCCGGCCAGGCGGGAGACGTGCTCGGCGAGCCCGGCGGCGTCGCCCTCCAGAACCAGCAGGTTGATCTGCGAGAAGGTCTCCTCCACCCACCCGGGATCGAGCCGCTCCTTGTCGGCACGAAGGATCTTCCCGGCGGGCGTGGGATGGGGACGCTCGTAGGGGTTGAACAGGTCCTCGTGGAACTTCTCCCCCGGGCGCGCCCCCACGATCTCGATCGCGATGTCCCGCTCGGGCTTCAGACCCGAGAGGTTGATCATCGTCCGCGCCAGGTCGACGATCTTCACCGGCTCGCCCATCTCCAGCACGAACACCTCCCCCGTCCCCTCGCTGAGCGAGCCCGCCCGGATGATCAGCTGCACCGCCTCCGGGATCGTCATGAAGTATCGGCTCATGCGCGGATCGGTCACGGTCACCGGACCGCCGGCGGCGATCTGGCGGCGGAAGATGGGAACCACCGAGCCCGAGGACGCCAGCACGTTGCCAAAGCGCACCGTGGCGTAACGCGTCCGCGGGTAGCTCGCGGCGGCGGCCTCCACCGTCCACTCCGCCAGCGCCTTGGAGGCGCCCATAACCGTCGCGGGCTTGACCGCCTTGTCGGTGGAGACCAGGACGAAGGTCTCCACGCCCGCCTCGCCGGCGATCCGGGCCACCTGGCGGGTCGCGAGGGCGTTGTTGCGCACCGCTTCGACCGGGTTCAGCTCCATCATCGTCACGTGCTTGTAGGCGGCGGCGTGGAAGACGACCGCGGGCCGGTGCTCGTTCAGCACCTCGCGCATCCGCTCCTCCTCCTTGCAGTCGGCCAGCACCGGGACCGCGGTGCGCACGTGCCGGTCCTCCTCGAGCTCACGCAGGATCTCGAACAGGTTGTCCTCGGCATGGTCGATCAGCACCAGCCGCCGGGGCCCGACCCGCGCGATCTGGCGGCAGAGCTCCGAGCCGATCGATCCCCCCGCGCCCGTGACCAGCACCACCTCCCCGGCCAGGTAGGCTCCGACCCGCTCGAG
Organism: Actinomycetota bacterium; assembly: GCA_030946085.1. GTDB lineage: Bacteria > Actinomycetota > Thermoleophilia > Solirubrobacterales > Solirubrobacteraceae > Palsa-465. Next base: position 6,995 of record JALYYW010000078.1, on the reverse strand, counting down.
CTCCATCCGCACCGGCTCACGCCCGAGGATGTCCTCGACCCGGACCTCGCGCAGCTGCGGGGTGACCCGCAGCTGTCCCGAGCCGTCGGCCAGCAGCTCAAAGACCGTCGGCGTGGTCCGGACGGGAATTCCGCGCGTGCGGCAGGCCGTGACCACACGGCCGCGCAGCGTTCCCGGCGCCGAGGGGATCGCGATCACGACCTCGTCGGGCTCCAGCTCGTCGAGGATGCGGGTCAGGTCCTCGGCCGAGGTGGTACCGAGCACCTTCAACCCGTGCTCGTCCTTGACCCCCCGCTTGCGGGGGTCGTCGTCGACGAACCCCACCGGCCGCAGGCCGAGCTGGGGGTTGCGGATCAGCTCGCGCACGACCAGGCGACCGCCGTCGCCGCCGCCGACGACCAGCACGTCGCGAGCCCCCTTGGGGATGCGGATGGCGCTCGTCATCCGGCCCTCGACGACGAGGTGCACCAGAAAGCGAATACCCACCAGCAGCGCCAGCATCGAGAGCAGGAACAGGGCGATGACGCTGGCCGGCAGTGTCACCGGGCTCGACTGGAGGTGGAACGGATACGTGGTCTGGACGGGGTGCAGCAGCGCGATCGCGCCGACGTTCAGCAGCGTGGCCACGACCACGCCCTTGACCACCGCCTCGTAGTCGCGCTGGCTGACGTAGGTCCACAGCCGCTCGTACAGGCCAAACGCGGCCAGCGACACGAGGGTCACCGGGACCACCCACCAGATCGTTGTGGCGAACAGGCGCCCATAGCGCGGGGGGACAGCATCGTCGAACCTCAGCCGGTAGGCGAGGAAGTAGGCGAGCGCGACCATGATCCCGTCCACGATCAGCTGGGGCAGCGAATGGCGGTGGACGGGAAGGGCCGCGGATCTGATCCGCCAGCGCATCGCCCGAGATTCTAGTGCGCCACGCGGGCGCTACAGCGCCGCCAGCAGCAGGTCGGTCAGGATCTGCGGGTCGCGCCTGACCCGGGGCGCGGCACCGGGACCCTCCTCGGTATGGCGCTTGGCCAGCACGATGTCCTGCGCCGCGTGCAGCCGCCGCAGCCGCCCATCGGCGATCAGGGCCTCGTCGACGGCGCCGATCCGGCCCTCGAACACGGTGAGGACGGGCGCACCGAGCGCCACCGCCTCACGATTCATCGTGCCTCCGGCGGAGACGACCAGATCGGCGAAAGCGATCAGCGATTGGGCGTCGATGGCGTGCTCGGGCACGATGAAGCCCCCGCTCCGCGCCAGCTCGGCGCGCTGCTCCGGCGTGCGCGGCAGCACCACCGCCTGCGTGCCCCGCAGCCGCTCCAGGACACCGGCGAAGAGGTCGTTCTGGAAGCGGTGGTAGAGCGACACGGCCGGCGGTGTGCGCACGACCGCAATCGGCTGCCCGCGGTCCAGTCCAAGCTCCGTGAGCACACCGCCCTCGGGTTCGAAGTCGGCCAGGTAGTACTCCTCCTTGAGCCCCGCGTAGCGGTGGAGCTTGCCGCGGGCGCCGTAGCGGTAGAGGCGCTCGGGCGGGATCGCACTCGGAACGACCACGGCCTGCGCCAGGCGGCAGTTGACGTTGTGCTGCACGGTGGCCCACTCGTAGTCGAACGTCGTCGCGCACGGGATCCGCAGCAGTGCCGCGGCGACGGTGATGTCGTTGGAGCCGTGGCCGAGCGCCAGGTCGAAGTGACGCCGGCGGGCCCAGCGGGCCAGGGCCGCCGAGCGTTCCGCCAGCCCGCGGGCCTTGGCGGTGAGGCTCCCGCCGCGGTGGTGGCCGATCTCGGTTTGGTCGATCCCGAAGCGCCGGCACAGCTCCAGTGTCTGGGCGAACTCCCGCGCGGTCACCTGCACGGTGTGGCCGCGCGCTCGCAACGCCGCGATCACCGGGCGCATCACCAGCACGTGCGGGGAGTTGGTGAGGTCTACCCAGACGTTCACGGGCGGCCGGCGGCGAGGGCCTCGACTACCTCGCGGGCTTCGGCGCCCCCGAGGACCGGGCTCATGGGGAGCGCCAGGTGCGTGCGCGCCAGCTCCTCGGTGACGGGCAGCTCCGGGCCGGCCCCGGCGTAGGGTGCCATCGCGGGCTGGTGGTGCAGCGGACGGCGGTAGTAGGCCCGCGCCTGGATGCCGCTGGCGCGCAGGGTCCCCAGAACCGCTTCGGCCGCCGAGTGGGTGACCACGTAGAGGTGCCAGGCCGGCTCGGCACCCTCGGGGATCCTGGGCAGCCCGACGTGGTCGCCGAGGCCCGCCTCTCCGTAGGACATCGCGGCAGAGCCCCGCCCCAGCACCCAGGTGTCGAGCTCGGGCAGCAGAATCCGCAGGATCGCCGCCTGAATCTCGTCCAGGCGCGAGTTGTAGCCGGCGTACTCAAAGGTGACCTTGTCCCTGGAGCCATGAAAGCGCAGCGCCCGGGCGAGCTCGGCGATGCCGTCATCGTCGGTGGCGATGGCGCCCCCGTCGCCGAAGCAGCCGAGGTTCTTGGAGGGGTAGAACGAGAAGGTGGCGGCATCCCCCAGCGCCCCGGCGCGGCGGCCGTGAAGCTTGGCGCCGGCGGCCTGGGCGGCGTCCTCGATCACCGGCAGCCCCAAGGCGCGGATCTCCGGCGTGGGCGCGGGTAGGCCGAACAGGTCGACGGTGACGACCGCCCTGGTGGCGGAGGTGAGAGCCGCCCTGACGGTGTCCGCCGTGACGTTCCGGGTCCCGGGGTCGACATCGCAGAACACCGGCCGCGCGCCGGCGGCGACCACAGCCTCGGCGGTGGCGAAGAACGTGAACGCGGGCACGACAACCTCGTCTCCCGGCGCCACCCCGACGGAGCGCAACGCGATCGTGATGGCGTCGGTGCCGTTGGCGACGCCGATCACGTGACGAACCCCCAGGTAGCTCGCGAACTCACGCTCGAAGGCCTCCACCTCGGGGCCCAGGATGAACGTGCCGCGGTCCAGCACCGTGCTCACCGCCTCCTGGATCGCGCCGCGCAAGGGCTCCAGCGCAGTGTTGGTGTCGAACAGCGGAACCGCCATGGGCGCACAACCCTATCCGGCGCTACGCTTGCCGCTTGCTTCTGGCCGCCTCTGTCACCGACTCGCTGGTCACCCTGGCCACCCACGTGATCCGTGACCTCGGTCTGGCCGGCGTCGCGCTGCTGACGCTGACCTCGGGGGTGATCGGCCTGCCGGGCACCGAGCCGACGATGCTGTTCGCCGGCTTCAACGTCTTCCAGGGCCATCAGTCGCTCCTAGGGATCATCGTCTTCGGCGTGCTGGGGGACATCCTCGGCGCCTCGATCGCCTACGCGATCGGCCGCTACGGACGTGCGGAGCTGCTCGAGCGCCACGGTGCCAAGCTGCACATCTCCCCCGGGCGGCTGGAGCTGGCCCACCGCTGGTTCGACCGTTACGGAACGCCGGTGATCCTCGTCTCCAGGTTGATCCCTCTGGTGCGAGCGGTGTTCCCCTACGCCGCCGGCGTGGCCGAGATGCAGTTCGCCCGCTTCATCGCCCTCGCCACGCTCGGCTCCATCGTCTGGATCGGGGCGCTCGGCCTGCTGGGACGAGCCGTGGGCAGCAACTGGGTGCACTGGCGCCACAACCTGGAGTACGTCGACTACGTCGCGGTGGTGCTGCTGGTAGCCGCTGTGGCGGTACTGGTGGCCAGGCGCATGCGCGGCGGCGGTGGTCCGGCCGCACCCGCGCTCTCGGAGTAGTCGCCAGCATCGTGGCGCCAGCGCTGGACGGAGGCACCCACGAGCCCGATTTCCCGCTCTCCCAGGCGCTGGCGCTGGGGGTGCTGCACGGCCCGGCGGAGCTGCTGCCGATCTCCTCCTCAGGACACGTGTCGCTGGTCCCGTGGCTCTTGCGCTGGCGCTACGAGGCGCTCGACGCCGAGCTGCGCAAGTCCTTCGAGGTCGCGCTGCACGCCGGGACCGCCGCCGCGCTGCTGATCACCCTTCGCGCCGAGGTCGGGGAGGCGGTGGCCGGGCTCAGCGCCCGGCGGATGCTCCTGATCACGCTGTCGTTCCTGCCTCCGGCGGTCGTGGGGCTGGTACTGGAGCGGCCGATCGAGGCCCACCTCGGCACCCCGGCGACGACCAGCGGTGGCCTATTGATCGGGGCGGTGGCGATGGGGATGGCCGATCGCTGGCCGCAGGTGCGCGACCACAAGGATGCGGGGGTCCTCGACGCGCTGGCGCTGGGAGTGGCGCAGGCGTGCGCGTTGATGCCGGGCGTCTCTCGTAACGGCGCCACGCTCGCCGTCGCCCGCCGGCGCGGCTTCACGCGCGCCGGTGCCAACGTCCTCTCCCGCCACGCCGCGCTGCCGGTCATAGCCGGCGCCACGGTGCTCAAGGGAGTGCGCCTGCGACGGCGGGGCCTGCCCCCGGGCACCGTGGCGCCGCTGGCGCTCGGTGCGGTGGCGTCGTTTGTCTCCACCCTGGGCTCCACCTGGCTGATAGCTCAGGTGGAGCGGGACCGCTCGCTGGCGCCCTACGCGCTCTACCGCATCGCGCTGGCCGCGCTCGTTCTGGCGCGTCTGCGATCCGATCGATCGGCGAGAATGGGGTAGCGCGCGTGCTGCCGGTGGCGCCGGGGCTGGGGGTCGCGCTGGCGACCGACCGCGTCGGGGACTGTCCGGGTAGGGACACAGGCCAACGGTGCTCGGCTGGCGCGGGTTCAGCGGTTGTAGGTCGCGATCACCCGCAACGAGAGCCCCGTGAGCACGATACCCAGAAGCACGATCACCAGCACGCACGCGCCGATCCTGCCCGCGTCCCAGCCATCAATCACCAGTGAGCGAAGCCCGACGATCACGTAGCTCACCGGATTGATCCGCGCCAAGGTCTCCATCGCCGGCGAGAGACGATCGAAGGGCACGAAGTTCGGCGTCAGGAACAGCAGCGGGAAGAACAGCATGAAGCTCGACTGGGTCGCCTGCACGTTTCTCGTGCGCAGTGCGACGAGGATCCCGAACCCCGCGTAGGCCACGCCGAACATCGCTGAGAGGAGCACGATCAGGATCGCGCCCAGGACGCCGCTGCGAACATGGGTACCGAGGGCGATGCCCACCACCAGCACGAGCGTCGAGGCGCCGATCCCCCGCACCAGGTCTGCGGCCAGGCGGCCGAAGATCAGTGACGAGCGGCGGATCGGTGCCACCAGCAGCTTGTCGAAATAGCCGAGGTCGATCTCGGTCACCAGCGCCAGTCCTGAAACCGCGGTCGCCACGGCGAACATGAGCGACACCGGCAGCTGAAAGGCCACATAGCCCTGGCCCTTGAGGAACGGGGTCGAGCTCGGGAAGGTCCGCGACACCTGCCCGATGTTCACCACCAGGAAGAACAGCGGGATGAACAGGGTGGGTATCGTGGCCTCGGGATAGCGGAGCACCTCGCGCACAGCCCGGCGCCCGAGCAGCAGAACCTCGTTCATCGCTCTGACTCCTGGGTTTGGGGATCTTGGCTCTGGGCGTCCTGACCGTGTCCTTCCAGGCGGCGGCCGGTAGCCCGGAGGAACACGTCGTCAAGCGAGGGGCGGGCGACGGTGATCGCTCCCGCCCGGACCTGCGCACGATCCAGGCGGCGCACGATCTCGACGATCGACCCGGCGCCATCTTCGACGTACAGCGCGAGCGCGTCGGGCTCGGGCACCGTGCGTTGGAGCCCAGGCAGGGCCGCCAGAGCCGCCTCGGTGGCCGCCAGGTCGGCGGGATCCAGCGCAATGGAGACGACGTCGTGGCCCATCTGGGCCTTGAGCGCCGCGGGAGTACCCTGGGCCACGATCTGTCCGCTGTCGATGATCGCCAGGCGCTCGCAGAGCTTGTCGGCCTCCTCCATGTACTGGGTGGTGAGGAAGACAGTGGTACCGGCGGCGTTGATTCGCCGCACCTCTTCCCAGACCGTCAGCCGGGAGGCGGGATCGAGGCCCGTGGTGGGCTCGTCCAGGAACAGGACCCGGGGCGAGTGCACCAGCGCACTGGCGAGGTCCAGCCGGCGCTTCATCCCGCCCGAGTAGGTCTTCGTGCGGCGGTCGGCGGCCTCGGTAAGACCCAGCAGCTCCAGCAGCTCAGCGGCCCGGTGGCGTGCTGTTCGCCCGGTCATCCCGTAGAGGCCGCACTGCAGCGCCAGCAACTCACGGCCCGATTGGGCCGGGTCCAGACCGATCTCCTGGAGCGCCACGCCGATCCGCCGGCGGACCTCCGCGGACTCCCGGACCACGTCGCAGCCCGCCACCGTGGCACGCCCCGAGGTCGGCGGGAGCAGCGTGCAGAGCATCCGCACCGTGGTCGTCTTGCCGGCGCCGTTGGGGCCCAGGAAGCCGAACATCTCGCCCTCGGACACACTCAGGTCGATCCCGCGCACGGCCTCGATTCCTCCCTTGAAGGTCCGCGTCAGCAAGCTGGCGGCGATCGCCAGACCACCGAGTCCGGGGGCGACCGCCGCGATTTCGGGGTCTCGTTGCACCGCGCCAGGTACCGCGTTCACCGTTGCCACTCCCTTCGTGTCAAACTTTTTCGTTCCGGGTTGGACCGAGGCTGGTAGGAAAACTAATCGCTCTTGCGGTCTTCGGCCGTCCCGGTTGCCGTTGCGGGACCCGTGATCGGCGCGAGGCGGCGCGAGGTCCGGCTGAGGCCGGCGCTCAGCACCTCCGCCGCCAGCACCAGCAGCGACACGTCCGCCGCCACGCGGAAGCGCCCGATCCCCCAGCCGAGCAAGCTGACGATCACCACCATCGCCACCGGCGCCAGCAGCTCCCGGCGTAGCCCGCGCCGCCGGAGCACGCCCCCCGCCGCCAGCGCCAGCAGGGGGAAGAAGAAGACCAGCCCGGCGACGTCCACCCACCGCCGCCGGGGCTCGTGGTTGCCCTGGCGCAGCGGCTGGAACAGGTCGAAGGTCCGCAGCACGCGCACCACCGCCACCGCCGGCAGGCGCGACAGATGGCCGCGCGCGTAGCGCAGGGCCATGGCCGTGGAGGCGTCACCCTGCAGCAGCTGCTGATGAGTGC
>JALYYW010000021.1 GCA_030946085.1 Actinomycetota bacterium | reverse complement strand
GTCGCCAGCAGCATCGACCAGTTCGGAGAGCTGGTCGGGGACGCGTCAACGGCGGCGCGAGTCACCGCCGACTACCTGAGCCTCGCGGAGGAGCTCGCAGCTCTACCCGGAGATGCGTGGCTGTCGGTCGATCTCTCCCACCTCGGGCTCGACATTGAGCCGCGGCGCTGCGCCGAGCACCTCGCCGCTATCGCCGGCGCCCTGCCGTTCGGCCGGCGCATCCAGGTCGGAGCCGAAGACCATGATCGTGCCGATGCCGTGCTGGGTTGCATCCTCGCCGTGGCCGAGGGCGGCCTGGCGGATCGCCTCGGGGCCACGATCCAGGCGAACTTCCATCGTTCGCCCGAGGACCTGGACCGCCTCGTGAGCGCCCGTGTCCACGTCCGTCTGGTGAAGGGGGCCTACGTCGAGCCGCTGGAGCGAGCGCTGCCCTACGGTGAGGCCACCGACATCGCCTACGTGCGCCTGGCGCACCAACTCGCCAAGGCCGATGCGGAATTCGCGCTGGGGACCCACGACGGCGTCCTGCGAGAAGCACTGCTCGCCGCCCTGGGCCCCCGCCCGGTCGAACAGCTGCTCGGGGTCCGTCCGGTGGTGCTCGAGGAGCTCGTCGCCAGAGGCGTTCCCGTCCGGGTGTACCTCCCCTTCGGCAACAACTGGTTCCGTTACTGGATGCGTCGCCTCGCGGAATCCCGTGGTGCATGAAGCTCGGTGGCGTATGCATGCCCACTCGCTGGATCGTCCCGGACGGCCACCGCCTCGAGCAGAGCGAGGCTGCGCGAGACCGACTTGACGACCGGCTGATGGCGGACGAGGTTTAGGGGGCGGCCTAGCTTGGAACAATGGGAGGTATATGGAACTAGCTCTCCGTATGGCGGAAGCAGGAGGCGGTCGCACCCAGGCTTTTGGGCCCCGAGCTCGGTGAACCGCTCCTCGTCCACCCCCTGGATGCCCGCCATGGAGGCGGTCGTGAGGGTTCTCGAGTCCGAGGGGGTCGAGGTTCTGTTCGGCATTCCCGGGGCGTCGGTCCTCCCGCTCTACAAGGCCCTGCTGCAGCGCGGGTCCATCCGCCACATCACGGTCCGCCACGAGGAGGGCGGGACCCATGCCGCCGATGCCTATTCGCGCGCCACCGGCAAGATCGGGGTGGCGGTCGGGACCTCGGGACCGGCCGGGACCAACATGGTCACCGGGCTCTACACGGCCCTGGCCGACTCGGTGCCGATCCTGACCATCACCGGCCAGGTGCCGGTGGGGAAGCTGCATCAGGAGGCCTTCCAGGCGGTCGACATCGCCGAGCTCGTCAGGCCCGTCGTCAAGAAGAGCTACCTGGTCAAGGAGGCGGCCCAGCTCCCCTGGGTCTTCCGAGACGCGTTCCGGACGATGCGCGAGGGCCGGCCGGGCCCCGTTCACGTCGACCTCCCACTCGACGTGGCCCAGGAGGAGATCCGGTACGACCCCGAGGCCGACGCGCCGCTCCCGGTGACGCCGATGAGACCGAACCCGGCCGCGGTCGAGCGCGCGCTCGACATGTTGCTAGCCGCGGAGCGGCCGCTGATCATGCCCGGGGGCGGGGTCATCACTGCAAACGCCGCCGAGGCGCTGGTGGAGCTCGCCGAGCACCTCCAGATTCCGGTGCTGCCCACGCTGATGGGCTGGGGCTCAATCCCCACCGACCACCCGTTGTACGTGGGGCTCGCGGGCATCCAGACTCAGACGCGGGCCGGCAACCGGGTCTTCCTGGAGTCAGATCTCGTGCTCGCCGTGGGGGCGCGCTTCGCCGAGCGCCACGTCGGCGACGTGGAGGTTTACCGCGGCGAGCGCAAGTTCATCCACGTGGACGTCGAGCCCAGCCAGATCGGGCGCATCTTCGGCCCCGACCTTGGTGTCGTGGGCGATGCCCGGCTGACGCTGGAGGCGCTGATCGAAGCGGCGCGGCGGCGGACCGGTCCCCGAGAGCCGGCGGAGTGGAGCGAGCACACCCTCGATCTGCGGCGGCGCCTGCGGCGCAGGACGGACTTCGACGACGTGCCCATCAAGCCTCAGCGAGTCTTCCGGGAGATCAACGAGTTCTTCGACCCCGACACCGTGTTCGTGACGGCGATCGGCCTGTACCAGATCTGGTCGGCGCAGTTCCAGGAGGTCTACAAGCCGCGCCATTACCTCATCTGCGGGCAGGCCGGGCCTCTCGGGTGGGAGGTGCCGGCCTGCCTCGGCGCCAAGCTCGGGCGCCCCGACAATCTCGTGGTTGGCGTGGTCGGCGACTACTCGTTCGAGTTCCTGATGGAGGAGATCGCAGTCGCCTGCCAGTTCGAGGTGCCCTACGTGCTGGTCATGCTCAACAACGCCTACATGGGCCTGATCCGGCAGGCTGAGCACAACTACGACATGAACTTCGGCGTGGACCTGGCCTACGACGAGTCCTACGGCATGGATCACGTCAAGGTGATGGAGTCGATGGGCGCCTTTGGTCGCCGCGTGACGCAGCCCGAGGAGATCCAGCCGGCTTTGGCTTGGGCCGTGGAGGTTTCGGAGCGCGAGCGACGGCCCGCGCTCGTGGAAGTGCTGATCGAGCGCGAGGCCGACGCCGCCATGGGCACGTCGATTGACGAGATCAACGAGTTCGCGCCGGTCGAGGACCTCGAGGCGGAGCCGGCCGAGGTTCCGGCCACGACGGGGATCTGAAAAGGAGCTCAAGCGATGCCGAGATTCGCCGCCAACCTGTCCTTTCTCTTCGGCGAGGAGCCCTTCCTGGAGCGCTTCGCCGCCGCGCGCGAGGCCGGCTTCGAAGCGGTGGAGTACATGTTCCCCTACGAGGAGGAGGCCGAGGCGATCCGCGCCCGCCTCCAGGACGCCGAGCTGGAGCAGGTGTTGTTCAACCTGCCGGCCGGGGACTGGGGGGCCGGCGACCGGGGAACCGCCTGTGACCCCGATCGCGTCGAGGAGTTCCGCCACGGAGTCGATCGCGCCCGCGAGTACGCCGGCGTCCTAGCGGTGGAGCGCGTCAATTGCCTGGTGGGGCTCAGGCGCGAGGAGCTGGCGGCCGAAGAGCAGTGGCGGGTCCTGGTAGAGAACCTCCGCTACGCGGCGCAGGCGCTGGCCGCCGACGGGCGTACGCTGCTCGTCGAGCCGGTCAACACCTACGACATCCCGGGCTTCTTCGTCAGCACCACGGGCGCGGCGGCGAGGCTGCTCGACGATGTCGGCAGCGACAACGTGCGCATCCAGTTCGACTTCTACCACGCGCAGAAGATGGAGGGCAACCTGTGCGAGCGCTTCGACGAGCTGCTTCACCGGATCGCGCACGTGCAGATCGCCGACAACCCGGGCCGCCATCAGCCGGGCACCGGCGAGATCGACTACGAGTTCGTCCTGCAGCACATCGACCGCTCGGGATACGACGGCTGGGTGGGGCTCGAGTACGCGCCCGACGGCGACACCCGCTCATCGCTGCAGTGGCTCGAGCGCTACGGACTGAAGATCTGAGGAGGAGGGGAGCATGGAGACGATCGGGTTCATCGGCCTGGGCATCATGGGCAAGCCCATGGCCGCCAACCTTTTGGAGGCGGGATACACGCTGGTCGCCTACAACCGCAGCCAAGAGGCCGTCGAGGAGCTTTCGGAGCGGGGCGCCGAGGCAGCCTCCTCGCCGTGCGACGCCGCCCGGCGCAGCGAGGTGGTGATCAGCATGCTCCCCGACTCGCCCGATGTCGAGAGCGTGGTCCTCGGCGAGGACGGAGTGGCAGAGGGCGTAAGCGACGGGATGCTCTACGTCGACATGTCGACGATCGCCCCGGCCACATCGCGAGAGGTGCACCAGGCGCTGCAGGCCAAGGGCGTGGATGCGCTCGACGCGCCCGTGTCGGGTGGGCAGCCGGCGGCGGAGTCCGGTGAGCTGTCGATCATGGTGGGAGGCAGCGACGAGGCGGTGGAGCGTGCGCGGCCGATCCTCGAGGTCCTGGGAAAGAGCGTCACCCACATCGGCCCCCCCGGCGCGGGCCAGGTGGCCAAGGCCGCCAACCAGATCGTCGTCGCGCTGACCATCCAGGCGGTCTCGGAGGCGCTCACGCTGGCGCGCAAGGCCGGTGTGGACGCGGCCAAGGTGCGGGAGGCGTTGCTGGGCGGGCTCGCGCAGAGCAAGATCCTCGAGATGCACGGGGAGCGCATGCTGGCGGGCGAGTTCGAGCCCGGCTTCAAGCTCTCCCTGCACCGCAAGGACCTCGCCATCGCCCTCCAGACCGCGCGCCAGGAGGGCGTTCCGCTGCTCGGCACCGCCCAGGTCGCCGAGGTGATGAACGCGCTGCTCGCCTCCGGGCACGGCGACGAGGACCACGCGGCCATGATCACGTTCTACGCCGAGGCGGCCGGGATCGGCAATGACAAGCGATGAGCTGCTCTCAGCGCTGGCGGCGATCTACCCGGAGGATCGGCTCCTGACCAGGCGGGCGGAGCTGGTCCCGTACGAGTCGGACGCCCTCACCTCCTTCCGCGCTTCGCCCCGCGCGGTCGTGCTGGCCGAGAGCCAGGCGGAGGTGATCGAGACGGTCCGCGTCTGCCACCGGCTGGGTGTTCCCTACGTCGCCCGCGGGAGCGGCACGAGCCTCTCGGGGGGCTCGCTTCCCGTGGAGGGAGGGATCGTGATCGGCCTCAACCGCCTGAACCGGATCCTGCGGCTCGACCCCGAGCAGCGGATCGCGGTGGTGCAACCGGGGATCATCAACCAGCAGGTGACGACCGCCGCTGCCGCGCACAACCTGTTCTACGCCCCCGACCCCTCGAGCCAATCGGTGTGCTCGATCGGCGGCAACCTCGCGTACAACTCGGGCGGTGCCCACTGCCTCAAGCACGGGATGACGAGCAACAGCATCCTCGGCGCCAAGGTCGTGCTGCCCGACGGGGAGGTCGTCAGGCTCGGCGGCGAGAGCTGCGAGCCGGTGGGGCCCGACTGGCTGGGCCTGTTCGTGGGATCTGAGGGGCTGTTCGGCATCGCCCTCGAGATCACCCTGCGGTTGATGCCCAACGCCGACACGACGCGGACCGTGCTCGCCGCCTACGAGAACCTGGAGGCAGCCGGGAAGGCGGTCGCCGGGATCGTCGCCGCCGGACTGCTGCCGGTCGCCATGGAGATCATGGACAAGCTGGCGATCGAGGCCGCGGAGGGCTCGGTCAAACCGGGCTACCCGGAAGACGTGGAGGCGCTCCTGATCATCGAGCTGGAGGGCGACCACGAGACCGTCGACCGGGAGTTCGACGATTTGCTGAAGCTGCTGCGCGAGGCCGGCGCGACGGAGATCCGCGAGCCCAAGGATTCCCAGGAGCGGGCGAAGTACTGGGAGGGGCGCAAGAGCGCGTTCTCGGCGGTGGGCTGGCTGTCGCCCGACTACATCGTCCAGGACGGCGTCGTGCCCCGCAGCCGTCTGGGCGAAGCGCTCGCCGAGATCGGACGGCTGGGCGAGGAGCACGGGATCCGCGTGGCCAACGTCTTCCACGCGGGCGACGGCAACCTGCACCCGCTGATCCTCTTCAAGGGCAGCGACGAGGGCGCGCTGGAGCGGGCCGAGGACCTCGCCGGGGAGATCCTGAAGCTGTGCATCCGCCTGGGGGGGTCGATCACCGGCGAGCACGGGATCGGCATGGAGAAGCGCAAGTACCTCCCGGAGATGTTCAGCGAGACCGATGTCGAGGTCATGCGGGACCTCTGGCACGCGGTGGACCCCGCGCGGATCGCCAACCGCGGCAAGATGTTCCTGCCCCAGGACGAGCCGAGCCGCGAGCGCGCGGCGGCCGAGACCGAGCCGAGCGCGGCCGGGGTGGCAGGCACGGCCGGTCCGCCGACAGGCGGCTCTCGCCGGGAGGCCGAAGCGAGCCCGCGGTGAGTGCGACCCTGCACGCCGAGGCGATCGAGCAGATCCAGCAGACGCTCCGCGCCCACGCACGCGTGCTGCCCTGCGGGGGCGGGACCAAGCCCGCGCTGTCGAGCCCGCCGGAGGGCACCACCGCCCTGCACCTCTCGGAAGTCGCCGGGATAATCGACTACGACCCCGAGGAGCTCACCTTCACCGCGTGCGCTGGAACCCCGGTGCGCGATATCGTGGCAGCACTGGCCGAGAACGACCAGTACCTGCCGTTCGATCCGCCCTTCGTCGACGCCGGGGCCACCCTCGGGGGCGTGGTGGCCGCGGGCACATCGGGGCCGCTGCGCTACCGCAACGGCGGGGTCAGGGACTTCGTGCTCGGCGTCCGCTTTCTCGACGGCCGGGCGCGCCTCGTGAGCGGCGGAGGCAGGGTGGTGAAGAACGCGGCCGGCTTCGATCTTCCCAAGCTCATGGTGGGCAGCGCGGGGAGGCTGGGGGTGATCCTCGAGCTCTCGATGAAAGTCTTTCCCGCACCCAAGGCCTGGGCGAGCATGAGCGTCGACCTGCCCGGCCTGAAGGACGCACTGCAGGTGATCGGGAGGCTCGCCACCGCACCCTTTGACCTCGAGGCCCTCGACCTCCAGCCACCGGGGCGACTTTGGCTGCGCGTGGCCGGCGCCGCGGAGGCCATGACGGCGCGCCTGCAGCGCCTGGAGCGGATCATCGAGCGACCGGGCGAGCGCGTGCCGGACGACGAGGAGCCCATCCTGTGGCGGGACGCCCGCGACTTCGCCTGGGCGCCGGAGGAGAGCTCGGTGGTGAAGGTGGCGCTGACGCCCAAGCGTATTCCGGAGCTGGAGGCGAAGCTCGCGCCGAGCGGCCTGGCGCGCCGCTACAGCTCCGGCGGCAACCTCGCCTGGCTCGCGTGGGACGGCAAGCGCCCGGTGCAGGAGCTTGACGACCTCCTGCGCTCGCTTGACCTCGCCGGCGTCGTCCTCACCGGCTCCGCGGTCAACCCGATGGTCGGCGCCCATCGCGGAGGCGCCTTCGCCCGCCGGGTGAAGGCCGCCCTCGATCCCGACGGAAGGTTCCCGGAGGTCTAGATGCTGCACGAGATCCAGGTCGAACAGCTCGAGCCGCAGGCCGAAGAGATGGCTCACGCGATCGAGTCCTGCATCCACTGCGGCTTCTGCCTGCCCACATGCCCCACCTACGTCGTGCTCGGTGAGGAGATGGATTCCCCCCGCGGGCGCATCTTCCTGATGAAGGAGGTACTCGAGGGAAACATGGGGGTGGATGAGGTAGTCGACTACATCGACTGCTGTGTCGGCTGCGACGCCTGCGTCACCGCCTGCCCCTCGGGCGTCCGCTACGACGAGCTCATCACCTCCTACCGGGCGCACGCCGAGGTGCGCCGGAAGCGAAAGCCCTCGGACCGCCTGCTCCGCTGGCTCGTCGCCGAGACGCTGCCGTATCCGCGCCGCTTCCGGGCCGCGGCCCGGCTGGCAGGACGGACGCGGTGGCTGGGGCGCCTGGCCCCCGGACGCCCCGGTGAGATGCTCCGCCTGCTCCCCGCCTCGCTGCCCAAGGCACCGCCGTTGCCCGAGCTCCATCCCGCCGAGGGCGAGCGGCGCGCCCGGGTCGCGCTGCTCGCCGGGTGCGCCCAGCAGGTGCTCGCGCCCGAGATCAACTGGGCCACGCTGCGGGTCCTGGCCCGCAACGGAGTCGAGGTGACGATCCCGCGGGACCAGGGCTGCTGCGGCGCGCTCGACATGCACAGCGGCCAGTCGGCGCGCGCCAAGGCCCACGCGCGTCGCAACCTCGACGTTTTCCCCCGCGACGTCGACGCCGTCGTGACGAACGCCGCCGGCTGCGGCTCCGGGATGCGGGAGTATGGGCTGCTGTTCAAGGGCTCCGACGAGGAGTCAGAGGCACGGGCGCTCGCCGAGCGAACCGTCGACGTCAGCGTGTTCCTCGACGAGCTCGGCCTGAACCCGCCGCCACCGCTGCCCGAGCCGCTGGAGCTCGCCTACCAGGACGCCTGCCACCTGGCGCACGCCCAGCGCGTGCGCTCGGCGCCGCGCAGGCTGCTCGGCGCGATCCCAAACGTCAACCTGCTGGAGCCCGCCGACTGGCATCTCTGCTGCGGGTCGGCCGGCACCTACAACGTCGAGAAGCCCGAGGTGGCGCGGGAGCTCGGCCGGCGAAAGGCGCAGGCGCTGCTCGCCACCGGCGCGCAGGCGGTGGCCACCGGCAACATCGGCTGCCTGACGCAGATCCAGAGCCACCTCCGCGCCCTGGGCCAACCGTTGCCCGTCATGCACACCCTCCAGGTGCTCGATCAAGCCTATGCGAGCCGCGCTTGAGGCGTCGTTCCGTGCCGCGCTGAAGGCAACCGATCCCTGCGCTGACGCTGGCGCACCTGCCCGCCGAATAGCCTGGCGCTGGTGGCAGCCGCACGAACTGGACCGCCTCGATCCCGTTCGGTCACCGCCTCGCGACTGTCGTCAGGGAGCAGATCAGCTCCAACACGCTCCTGACGCAACTTGGTGATGGCGTGGATCCCGCTGTCAGTGGCACTCGGTGCTGCACTGCTGTTCTTGCCGCGCGCGGCAGCGAAGTGGCTCACGCCGGAGCGTCTTAGCCTCTCCTATCATCGTCGTGATGCGCCAGACGATCGTTCGCAACCGTCCGATCCTGGCTGCGACGGCACGAGGTTTCGCCACTGGGGCACTGCGCCGGCCATCGGAGTTCCGCCATCACGTCATGCGGGAGGCGTGGACGGTAGCCAAGCGTTTTGCCGCGGAGTCGGTGCAGAACATCGAGTTCAGGGAGATCCCCTGCCTCTGGGACGCTGTCGTGGAGGGCTTTCTGGAGGACCAGCAACGGCTGGTCCTGGCGGCTCTCGTACGCGGCTTGGGGTGCCGCACCTGCTTCGAGATCGGAACCAATCGTGGCCGCACCGCCTGGACGATCACCCACAACAACTCAGGCCTGCAGCTGTACACGCTCGATGTTCCCCCGGCCACGCCCAAGGATCAGACCGTGCTTGAGTTAGGCGACGACGACCGCTTCTGCTTTCGGGACGCGTCGTGCGGCGAGGCGATCCGTGGGACAACCGAGGCCGAGCGCATCACGCAACTCTGGGGAGACTCGGCCACCTTCGACTTCACGCCCTTCGAGGGGAAGATGGATTTCGTCTATGTCGATGGCGCGCACACCTACGACTACGTCAAGAGCGACTCCGCGAACGCGCTTCGCCTGCTCAGTCCCACCGGGACGATCGTCTGGGACGACTACACCACCGGCGCCGGGGTGTACGAGCACATCCTTCGGTTCGCCGCCTCAGCAGACCGCCCCGTCTACCACGTATTCGGAACCAGGATGGCGATCTACAGCCGCCAGGACTTCGTGCGGCGCCTTCCGCCGAATAACTTCGCGTCACTGCCCGCTGTGTAGCGGCTCGATCCCGTACTCAGCAGATCACGGCACCGAGCACGTCGTAGCGGTCCGGGCGAAAGCGTCGAGCACGGCGGCCCACAGCAGTGAGCCAGCGACACGCTAGCCAATCGACCTCCAACCGTTCGCCCTTGCCGGACCGGGTTAGTGCCGGTGCTGTACGGTGCTACACTGGGGCAGGTGCCAACGTCTCTTCCTCGACACTCGATCACCGAGACTCCCGCGCTCGCCGCTGCGCTCGGGCCGCTTCGCGCACGTTTGGGCCCGAACGCCCCGACGCTCGCCGAGCTCGTCGTGCGGGGCGCGGAGGCGAAGCTGCGCGAGCTCGAGGCACAGGATCGCGCCCATGCGCACGCACTCCAGACGTTCGTGGATCGGCTCTGCGCCGGCCCGCAGCCCGACCTCGAGGAGATTGGCCGCATCCGCCGCGCCGGCCGGTATCCGTGACCAGCACGCTGGTTCTGCTGGATGCCAGCGCGTTCTGGAGACTGCACAGCCCGCAGCTTGACCCGCACCGTCGTCGCGAGGTGGCCGAATGGATCGCCGGAGGCATCGTCGCCGCCAGCACGCCACTGCTGCTCGAGACACGAGCCGGTCGCGACCTTCCCCCGGTCGATCCGGGGGAGTTGCCATGGCTCTGGATAACCGAGCGTGCCGAGCGCCGCGCCACCGACTTGCAGCTTCAGCTGCGTGCCGTCCACCAGCACCTCGGCGTTCCCCCGCTCGACTACCTGGTCGCCGCGATCGCCGAAGACCACGGAGCATCGATCCTGCACTACGACGCCGACTTCGAGTGCCTCGCCGCGAACACCGATCTCGCCGCGACCGTCGACGCGCTGGCACCGATGGGTTCACTGCCGTAAGAGGCGTGTCGCACTTGCTCGGTGTGGGGGATGCGCGTTCTGGCTCCGGGAGTATGGCCGGCCCCCCTATGCCGCGGCCGCCGGCTCGCGGTCGAGCAGGGCGGCGGGGAGCGGCCCCGGACCCCGCGCCGCGCAGACGGCCTCCATCAGCTCCTCGTAGCGATCAGTGACCGCGTCCCACGAGTACTGCTGCGCCCGAGCCAGGGCGCGCTGGCGGTAGTCGAGCACCTCCTCGGGGTGATCGAGCAGACGCTTCAGCTGAGCGGCCAGATCCTCCACCCCGGCGCGACCGGAGAAGAGCACACCGGCGTCGCCGACCGTCTCGACGTTGGGGCGGTGGTCGTTGACCAGCACGCAGTTCCCGGCCGCCATCGCCTCCAGGATCACCGGATGGGTCCCCCCGACCTCGGTGGGGGCACAGAACAGGTAGGCGTGGCGCTGGAGCTCCCAGTAGCCCTGCCCGAACACGTAGCCGGGGAAGACCACGCGCGGGTCCGCGGAGCGCCACACATGGCGGATGTACTCGTCGGCATAGGGGGCGCCGCCGACGATGGCGAGCTTCATGTTCCGCGCGCGGCTCGCCGAGATGCGGCTGAAAGCCTCCACCAGCAGGTGCGGGTTGTTCTCAGGCTCCAGCCGGCCCACGAACAGGATGTACTTGCGCGGCTCCAGCCCCAGCCGCTGCAGCGTCGCCGTACCCCGATAGCCGGGGTCCTCGACGCCGTAGGGCACGACGCCGATCCGCTGGCCGTAACGGCGCTGGAAGATGTCAGCCACCGCGTCGCTGTCGGTGATCGCCTGGTCGGCGAAGCGGGGCGCGGTGCTCTCGGCAAAGCGCAGGTAGGCCTTGGCCAGGGCCGGCCACTTGCGACGATCGGAATCGAGACCGTCGATGTTGATCATCGTCGGAATGCCGGCCCACCGCGCGATCATGCACAGGGGAGAGTTGCCGGCGATGAAGAAGAGCGCCACGTCCGGACGGGTCACGCGGGCCACGTGCACGGCCGAGACGGTGGTGTGCACGAACGTGTCCAGGTACTTGTTCTGCACGGTGCGCAGGTGCACGAGCTCCGCTCCCTTGTAGCGGCGCAGGGACGGATCGACGACGTGTGGCCGGCAGTACACCACCACCTCGTGACCGCGCTCGGTCAAGCGCGCGGTGAGCTGCTCGACGGCAGTCTCGAACCCGCTGTAGGAGGCGGGGATCCCGCGGGTGCCAAGAATCGCGATCTTCATGTCCTGAGAGCTAGAGAGTAGGCCTCGACGTGAGCGCGTGCACAACCGGCCCACGAGAAGTCCCGCGCGCGGCGCAGCCCACGGGTCGAGAGCTCCTGCGCCAGCGCCCGGTCACCCCCTATCTCGGACATCGCCGCGGCAAAGGAGGCGGGATCGTGGGGGTCGGCATAGCGCACCGCATCGGCGCAGAGCTCCGCGACTCCGGGGACCCGCGCGGCCAGCACCGGCGCTCCCAGCGCCATCGCCTCCAGGAGCGTGAGGCCGAAACCCTCGTAGAGGGAGGGGTGGACGAGCGCCACGGCGCCCGCCAGCAGGCGGCGCAGCTGCGCCTCGGAGGGCGAGCGCTCGACGCGAACACCCGGATCCCGGGCCGTCGCCGAGCCCGCCAGGACGAGGTCCAGTGGCGCGGGGGTGGCGCCGCGATAGAGCGAATAGGCGTGCAGCAGCACGTCCAGGTTCTTGCGCGGCTCCGCGTCGCCGACGTACAGGAAGTGGCCAGGCGAGGGGCGATCGCCCGTCACCCCGCTCCGCGCACCGGCGTCCTGCACCTGGCCGGGCCCGAGCGGCGCCACCACGATCTGCCTCGGGTCCAACCCCCACAACGCCCGGGCGTCGGCGGCGGTGGTGGCGCTGATGCAGATGACGGCATCCGCCGACCGGGCGGCGGCGCGGTGAGTCAGCCGCGCCCAGCGGCGAAAGCGGGGATCAAAGCGCTCCGGCAGCCGCTCGAAGGCCAGGTCCAGGACCGTCACCACCTGCGGCACACTCGCCACCGGCGCCAGCGCCGGCAACGGGTGGTGGATCACGTCGGCGTTCACACGCCGGGCCAGCCGCGGCAGCCAGACCGCCGTCCAGCGCAGGTCCCCGAGAAGATTGCGGACGCTGCCCAGGCCGCCACCCGCCGGCGGAGAACGGCGAGGATTGGCCACGGCCACCAGTTCCACCTCCGCCAGCGCCCTCAGCTCCTGGCACAGCCGCCGGAGGTAGACGCCGGTACCCGAGAGCGGCGCGCGGCGCTCGTAGGTGACGTCGATCAGCACGCGCAATTTGCCGGATTCGCCCCCAGCCCTCAGCGCACCGCGCGGGCCAGCAGCATTCGCGCCACCGGTGCGGGACCGCCCACGGTCCGGATCGTAATCTCGCCAAAGCCGAACTCGTGCAGCAGCCGCCACAGCGAGCCGCGGCTGTAGAGGTGCAGATGATCACCCAGAGGCGGCGAGAACCGCTCGATCCCTCCGAGGGCCAAGCGCAGCCGCCCGTGCGAGGGCGTCGTCACCAGCAGCCGACCGCGCGGCGCCAGCACCCTCCTGACCTCCGACAGCCACGCGCCGGTGTCGGCAACGTGCTCGATCACCTCACTGGCCCACACCACCGTGAAGCGATTGTCCCTGAAGGGCAGCGGCCCGTCGATCGGCACGCCCACGAAGCGCAACGCGGGATGGTGCTCCACGGCACGGCGCAGCGCCGCCTGCGCGACATCGGCCCCCACCGCCTCACTACCAACTCCGGCCAGCTCCGCCGTGAAGCGACCGTCGCCGCAGCCAAGGTCGAGCGCGCAGTCCCCCGGTTCCAGCTCCGCGCGCAGGAACGAGAGGCGGGCGTCCAGCTCCGGGGCGGGAACGTCTTCGGGCAGCCGCTGCCAGAGATCCTCCAGGTACTCCTGCACGCGCCGACGGTACACCGGGCGGCCCGGTGACACCAGCTAGTGTGCGACTCGGTGATCGTCACCACTCCCAGCGCGCTCCGCCATGATCGGCCGCACCTGCTCGCCGTCACCCCGGTCGACCACGCCGGCGGAGCGGAGACCACGCTCCTGCGGCTGCTCGCGGGACTGGCGGCGGGAGGCTGGCACATCACGCTGACCACCCC
>JALYYW010000020.1 GCA_030946085.1 Actinomycetota bacterium | reverse complement strand
CCGCTGGGCCGTCGCGTCCGCGGCATCTCCGGCGCCCCCCATCGTGATGCCGGCGCCGGCGGGTGGGCGGTCCCGTTCCCCACGATCGATCCCCAGACGGTGCTGCGCTCGGCGCGCGCGCTTGAGCGCTACGGCCCCGACTTCAGCTACAGCCACTACCTCGTCATCGGCCGGCTGCCGATGGTGGCGGGTCTCATCGCGGGCGCGGGGGCGGGGATCGCGCTGGCACAGCTGCCGCCCGCGCGCCGTGCGCTCCTGCGGCTCAAGAGCTCGGGCGATGGCCCCTCCGAGGAGCAGCGGGCCAAGGCCTGGTTCAAGGTGCGGATGGTCGGCGAGAGCGACGGCCGGCGCGTCGTCACCGAGGTCCGCGGCGGCGATCCGGGCTACGGCGAGACCTCCAAGATGCTGGCCGAGTCTGCCCTCTGCCTGGCCGCAGACGAGCTGCCGGAGCGCTCCGGCCAGCTCACCCCCGCCGTGGCCATGGGGGAGGCGCTGATCGGCCGGCTGCAGCGCGCCGGCATCCAGTTCCGGATGCTGGAGGGCTCCGAGGCGTGAGCCTGAGCGCCGAGGATGCCCTCACCGCCGCCAACGAGGCCTTTGGGCGCCATCCCGGGCACCGCGCGCTGCATGCCCGGGGCACGCTGCTGAAGGGGACCTTCACCGCCACGCCGGAGGCGGCCGCGCTCACCAGGGCGGCCCATATGCAGGGCGAGCCGGTTCCGGTCACCGTCCGGGTGTCCAACGGCAGCGGGGACCCAGGCAGTGGCGATCACGTGCCGGACGTCCGCGGGCTGGCGATCAAGTTCTACCTGCTCGACGACTCCCGGACCGACCTGGTGATGCAGACGGCGCCGCGCTTCCCGGTGCACACCCCGGAGGCGTTCCTGGAGCTCGTGCGCGCCCAGAAGCGGACGCGCTCGGCGTTCTGGCGGCTGCCGGTGTTCCTGCTTCGCCATCCCGGCGCGGCGGTCAGGCTGCCGGCCAACACTTGGGGGCTGCTGCCTCCAGAGAGCTACGCCACCTGCTCCTACTACGCGATCCATGCCTTTCGCTTCGTGGGGGCCGGCGGGGAAGCTCGGTTCGTGCGCTACACGCTCCTCCCCGACGCCGGCGAGCGACACCTGAACCCGCTGCGCGCGCGCCGCCTCGGCCCGCAGTACCTCCAGCAGGAGATCCGCCGCCGTCTTGACTCCGCTCCCGTGCGCTTCACCCTCCAGCTGCAGGTCGCCGCGCCGGACGACGAGGTCGACGATCCCGCCAGCGACTGGCCCGCCGAGCGCCAGCGCGTGAACGCCGGAACGCTGGAGCTCACCGGCCTCGACACCGAGCGGGAGACCGGCGACGACGTGCTCGTGTTCGATCCTACCCGCGTCTGCGTGGGCATCGAGCTGTCCGCCGATCCGGTGCTGCGCTACCGCTCACCGGCCTACCGGGCGTCGGTCGCGGAGCGGACCTAGTGCACCGTCCGGCCATCAGGGCACATGTAGCACGGCCCCGGTTGGCCGTCATGCTGCATCCTCGGAGCCTCGCGCAGCGCTGCTGCGCTTCGGCTCCTGCGTCCTTGCCTGCCGGCCCCCGGACCTCGCGCTCCATGCACCCTGATGACCGAACGGCACACCGGCGCTGATGGCGGGCAAGTGGACAGCCGCCGAGATCCCCGATCAGTCGGGCCGGGTGGCGGTGGTCACCGGCGCCAACAGCGGCTTGGGGGCGGTCACCGCCCGCGAGCTGGCGCGAGCGGGGGCGAGCGTGCTGATCGCGTGCCGCAACCTGCAGAAGGGTGAGCGTGCGGCCGAAGACATCCGCCGCAGTGTCTCTGGGGCCAGGGTGAAGGTACGGGAGCTCGATCTCGCCAGCCTCTCCTCGGTGCGGAAGTTCGCCCACGAGCTGGGCTCAGAACAGGAGCGACTGGATCTGCTGGTCTGCAACGCGGGCGTGATGGCGCCCCCGCGGCGGGAGACCGAGGACGGCTTCGAGAGCCAGCTCGGGACCAACCACCTAGGCCACTTCGCGCTCACCGGACTGCTGCTGGAGCCGCTCCTGGCGGCGCCCGAGGCGCGGGTGGTGGTGCTCTCCAGCGGAGCGCACCGGATCGGCAAGGTGAAATTCGATGACCTCCAGTCCGAGCGTGGCTACAACAACTGGCGCGCCTACGGCCAGTCCAAGCTCGCCAACCTGATGTTCTGCTTCGAGCTGCAACGGCGCGCCACCGCCGCCGGATCGGCGCTGCGGAGCCTCGCCGCGCACCCGGGCTACGCCGCCACCAACTTGCAGTCGGCGAGCGTCACCCGCTTCTACGAGAAGGGGATCATGGCCGTCAGCAACAAGGTCATCGCCCAGTCCGCCGAGATGGGCGCGCTCCCGACGCTGTACGCGGCGACCGCGCCTGAGGTGCCACGGGGCGCTTTCGTGGGGCCGGACGGGTTCATGGAGCAGCGGGGCTACCCGCACATCGTCACGGCGGCCGGCAAGGCCTACGACGAGCAGGCGTGGCAGCGGCTGTGGGAGATCTCGGAGCGGCTCACGGGCGTGCGCTACGAGTTTCCCGCGGTCGCGCCCGCCTGAGCGCCGCCCCGCGCTACGCGGCGGGTCGCCGGCGACGCATGATCGCGACGGCACCCCCAAGGAGCCCGAGGACCACGACGACGATGACGACGATCAGGGCGGCGTTGCTCGACCCGCCCTTGCTGCTCGACGAGCTTGCCGCGGCGGTCGGCGCTTCGTTCAACGCCAGCGGCGTCTGCGAGCCGCTCTGGTTCACGTACACGAGGCCCTTGGTGGTGCCCAGGTGCCGTACCAGCGGCGTCAATCCGCCGGTGGTGAGATTCACCTTGTCGACCTGGTCGCTGAGGCCGTCGTTGGCGGCCAGCACCATGTTGCTCGTGAAGGGGCCGGTGACCTTGTAGATCGAGGACGTGCCCTTGGTCGTGGTACCGCCGTCGTCCACGACGTAGAGCGTGCCGGCGTTGGAGGTCGCCCAGGTGATGTCGTCGAGACCGTAGGGGGTCTTCAGCGCCGTGATGCCGGTGCCGCTGAAGAGATTCTGCGCGAACACGAGCGTGAGGGCCGTCTGGTCGTCGATGACGTAGCCGCCGCCGAAGCGCGGGCTGCTGCGAGGCACGATCGCACCCGAGTCCACGTCGCCCAGCTTGAGCTTGACCGGGCCCTTGCCGCTGATGCCGTTGGCGGCAGTGGCATCGTCGGGAAAGGTCGGGCTCAGCTTGGCGGTGCCGGTTCCGCCCGCGCCGGATGGCGGCGTCAGCTGCACGCGGAAGACCGCGCTCCCGGTCTTCAGACGAGCATGAGATCCCGTGACCAGCACGTTCCCGGCGCTGTCCACGCTCACATGGTCGGTGCCACCGCCGCTTCGCAGCGCCGGGGGAGCGGAGCTGGATTGGGGGCTGGGCGAGTAGCTGTAGTAGGTGACCTGCTGGCTCGCCGGCGCCGAGGGGGCGACCGTGGCCAGGCGCGTGTTCGCGTCCTCGTTGAGGGTCACGATGACCTTGTGGGTCATCGGATCGCCGGCCAGACCGTCGATCTTGTCCTTGATCGCCCAGGTCTTGATCACCGTTCCCGCGGGCGAGGCCTCCACCAGCGTGCTGGTGCCGCCACCGCCGCCGCTCAGGGTGGCGTTCTGGCAGCCCATGAACAGGTTGCCGTTAAGAAAGCCGAGGTCGTCGCAGCTCTGGGTGCTGGCCGGGGCGGCGAGGATCTTGGTGACAGTGAAGCCAGCGGCCGCGGAGGGCTTCGGTGCAGCGGGCTTCGGCGCCGAGGCGGCCAGGGCCGGGGGCGCGCTTGCGGCGAGCGCGCTGAGGATCGCGGTGCAGCCTGCCACCAGGCGCGCCGGTTCGCGGTTGCGCTGGGATATTGGTGATCGCATCGGGATCCTCCTTGGTCGGCGGGCCGATAATGGAGGTGACCTCCCGCACCGGACGACGCCGACCATATGGTTCGCCCTGAACGCGCCTGTTACTGACTCGTGAACCAATCGAGCGCTAACAAGGGGAGCGACCTGCGCCCGCGACGGTCCCGCAGCGCTACCGGCGGCTACGAGATCGCCTTCCAGGCCAACACGGGCCTGCTCTACACGAGCCAGGGCACTCCCTACGCGAGCGTCGCCACCGGCCAGGCGATGCAGCCGGGGACCAGCCCCCCGCGTCGCGACCTCGGCGGGCGGCCTGGCAGAGATCGCCTACCAGTCGAGGGCCCCTGCGCCCACGCCGCACCTCGCCACCGGTGACCACGTCACTGCCGCTCTCACCCCTCTCCTCCAGGGGTCGGCACCGCGGGCGAGCGCTGCACGTGAAGATCACCATCAGCTGGACGTGGCACGGTAACGGGCGGCGCTGCGCGCCGGCGACAGGCTGTTCATCACCGTGAGCGCTCCACGCGCCCGTTCCGAGCGGGCCGAGGTCAGGATCCAGAACAACGCGGTTCCGTCCATCCGGCGTCTGTGAGACGGCTTTCCCGCGGCGGTCCAACTTGGCTATGAGCTAGGGTCAGGCCGTCATGGAGCGCAAGTGGTGGACACTGATCTGCGTCTGCGTCGCGACGCTGATGCTGCTGATCGACGTGACGATCGTCAACGTCGCGCTGCCGGACATACAGAGCTCGCTGCACGGCAGCTTCAGCGACGTCCAATGGGTCATCGACGCCTACTCGCTGATGCTGGCGGCGCTGCTGCTAACCGCGGGATCACTGGCCGACCGGTTCGGGCGGCGACTGATCTTCACCTCCGGCCTGGTCGTCTTCACCGTCAGCTCGCTGCTCTCGGGCGTGGCCACGACGCCCCTGTTCCTGAACTGGCCCGTGGGGCCCAGGGCGTGGGCGGAGCGATGCTGTTCGCCACCTCGCTGGCGCTGCTGGCGCAGAGCTTCCGCGGCCGCGAGCGTGGGATCGCCTTCGGTGCCTGGGGCGCGATCACCGGTGCGGCGGTGGCCATCGGCCCCGTGGTCGGCGGCGCGCTCACGAGCGGCGTCTCCTGGCGGTGGATCTTCCTGGTCAACGTGCCGATCGGGGTGCTGGCGGTGTTCCTGACGCTCACCCGCGTCGACGAGTCCGGCTCCCCCGCCGCCCACCGGCCGGACTTCATCGGGCTGGTCACGTTCAGCGGCGCGCTGGGGGCGATCGTCTACGCGTTGATCAAGTCGACCTCGCTGGGCTGGGGCTCGACCACGGTCCTCGGCTGCCTGATCGGTGGCGGTGCGCTGCTGGTCATCTTCCTGATCGCAGAGCTCGCGCAGGCCCACCCGATGTTCGACCTGTCTCTGTTTCGCAAGCCCACATTCGTGGGCGGCTCGGTAGCCGCCTTTGCGCTGTCCGCCGGGCTCTTCTCGATGCTGCTCTACATCACCCTCTACATGCAGGACATCCTCGGTTACTCGCCGCTGCAGGCCGGCTTGCGCCTGCTGGTGCTCTCCGGAGGCATCCTCCTGACCTCGACCCTGGCGGGCCGCCTCACCGCGCACGTGCCGATCAACCTGCTGATCGGTCCGGGGCTGCTGCTGGTGGGCATCGGGGTCCTGCTGATGCGCGGGGTCGCCGTGAACTCCGGGTGGACGCACCTCATCCCCGGCTTCATCGTGGCTGGCATCGGGACCGGACTGATCAACCCGTCTCGCCTACGACGCTCTCCTGCTCGCGCCCGGCGCTCGCATGCACGCCCGCTTTAAGCACGCGACCACGGTCAACGACCGACGGCTCGATGAGCTTCTGCACGGGTTGATCCAGGACGTGGAGGGGGGGTACGTCGACAGCCTCGCGTTCATCGCTCCCGGAGGAATGGGATGGCCGCTCCCTATCTACGAGCTGGCGCTGATGACCGCCGGACGAGCCTTCGACATGAACATCGAGCTTTCGATCACGATCATCACCCCGGAAGAGGCCCCGTTGGCGATCTTCGGACGCGGAGCCAGCGACGTCATCCAGCAGCTGCTCCAGGCCAACGGCATCGTCACCATTACCTCGGCCCATTGTGAGGTGCCCGCGCAGGGCCGGATCGCCATCACTCCCGGGTCCCGGCAGCTCCAGGTCGATCGGATCGTCGCTATGCCCGAGCTCTCCGGACCGAGCGTGCCCGGTGTTCCGAGAGGTTCGGCGGGCGGCTTCATCCCGATCGATGCCCGTTCCAAGGTCCGGAGCCTCGAGCGCGTCTACGCCGCCGGCGACGCCACGGACTTCGCGATCAAGCACGGAGGGATCGCGGCGCAGCAGGCCGACGTCGCCGCCCAGGCCATCGCCGCCATCGCCGGCCTGGCCGCCGAGCCGCCCCCGCTGCATCCGGTGATTCACGGGATGCTGTTGACCGGCGACAAACCCCTCTACCTCACCGCGCAGATCACCGGCGGCCACGGTTCGAGCTCCCAGATCACCGACACCCCGACATGGTCGCCCACGACGAAGATCGTCGCCAAGTACCTCGCTCCGTACCTGGAGGAACGCGCCCGCGTAGTGGCGAGCACGACGTGACCGCCGCGATCTTCAACCTCAACCACCCGGCGCACACGGTGCACTGGCACTTCTTGACGATGAGCGTTTCGAACGTCGTGGTGGTCGTGTTGATGCTGGTCGTGTTTGCGCTGGCGGTCTTGGTCCCGTTCCCAGGGCACGCGAGAAGGGGACGCGCTAAGTGAGCGCCCCGGCGAAGCGCTCCTGGACGGACGTGGCGCGAGACCGCGCGCTGGCGGCTCTGCCGCCGGAGAAGCTGCTGCCCGACAGTCAGCCCTCCTACATGGCTTCGTGGATCTACGTGTTCGGTGTGTTGTCGCTCGGGTCGCTGGTGTTGATCATCGCGTCCGGCTCGATCCTCACGCTCAAGGGCCCCCAGTGGTGGCACTTCACCGGCATTGGGCACTTCTTCAACAGCATCCATTTGTGGTCGGTCGAGCTGTTCTTCATCTTCATGGTCGTCCACCTGTGGGGGAAATACTGGATGGCCGCGTGGCGTGGTGGTCGCGCGCGGGTTTGGATCACCGGGGCGGTCGCGTTCGTGGTCGCGATTCCGTGCGCGCTGACCGGCTACGTCTCGCAGCAGAACTTCGACGCTCAGTTCATCTCGACCCAGGCCAAGGATGCGATGAACGCCGCCGGTGTCGGCTCGTTCTTCAACCTCACGAACTTCGGGCAGATGTACAGCTTCCACGTGTTGCTGCTGCCGCTCGCGGTGGTCGCGCTTGTCGCCACGCATATTCTGCTGGTGCGCAAGCACGGGATCGTGCCGCCGTTCCGGCTGTCCAACGTGGAAGCAGCGCGCGCGTCGGCGGTCGAGCCGGCGTCCGGATCTGACCCCGGGCCCACACCACCCCGCGGAGCGCGCGGCGTGAGTCGAGAGCGCCGCCGGCGGGAAGAGGAACTCGACCGCGAGTGGAAGGGTGCCTACCGCCCTTACGACATCGTCCGCGAGGCGACCATTGCGCTCGGCGTGGTGCTCGCGCTCACGCTTGTGCTGACGATCCTTTTCTCTTCTCCTGACGATCCGCCGAGCACGATCAAGCAGTGGTCACACACCGATCCGGTCGACTTTGTCAGCACCGCCACGACCGAGCTGGATGGCTCGAGCGGGACAGGGGGCTACGGGCCGCCCTACAACCACAACGGCAACGGGCAACACATCGGGTTCATCCGACCGCAGAGATGGTTGGGCGTGAGCCACCCGATCAACACCGCCAGCGACTTCGTTCTTGGGCCGCTGCGCTCGATCACCGGACAGCCCGCCCTGCAGACTGCGCTTTCCAGCTACCAGGCGGCTCGGGCAAAGACCCAGGCATCCTGGACCACCGCCTACGAAACGGCGCTCAGCAAGGCATCTGCAACAAGGAGCGGGTTGATCTCCGTCAAGCCTGGGCACTACGGCCCGCTGCCCGCGATGATGGACTCGCTGCTCACGTTCGCCCAGTCAGGCGGTCTTGACGGCGCGCTGCTGACCAGCAAGCAGTTCTACCAAACCGACTACACCAAGCCGCTGTTGTTCATGGCCGACGGTGGCGTGCTCAGCGCCCGGGCCAAGAGCGAGCACCTGCTTGGTACGCAGTGGGGAATGATGAACGAGACCGGAAGCTATCCCGGCCAGTCCTGGCTCTGGCTCTACACCTTCTGGTATCAGATCAAGCCGTTCTCGAGCTCCAAGAACGCCGACATCCTCGTGATGGGCGTGATGGGCGTGCTCAGCCTCGCCTTCATCCTGACCCCCTTTCTTCCGGGCGTGCGCGATCTACCGCGCCGGATCCCCATCTACAAGCTGATCTGGCGTGCGCACTACCGGGCACAGCCCGCCGGAGGCTCCCCAGCGTGAACCTCGGCGCCAACACGGTGTCGGGCCGGCGGGATTCTTCGAGCCCCGATGACAGCTAACGCCACCCTGACGGACGACCTCCATCTGCGTAACGGCGTAGCGGTCTCGGTCAGAACTGTGACGCCCAACGATGAAGCGGCGATCTTCGAGTTCCTCACCTGTCTCGGCGAGGGCTCTCGGCGTCTGCGATTCTTCACCGCTGCGGCGGACCTCCGCGGCGAGGCTCGCCGGGGAGCAGCCGGTGATGACGCGGAGCACCATGGACTTGTGGCGCTGGCGGCCGGACGGGGGGTCGTCGGCCACGCGACCTATGTGCGTCTGCCGGCGGCGGACCGTGCAGAGGTTGCCGTCGAGGTCGCCGACGACCTGCACCACCTCGGACTGGCGACGCTGCTGATGATCCGGTTGGCGCGGTTCGCGGAGGAGCATCAGATTCCGCGCTTCTTCGCTGAGGTGCTTCCAGAGAACCGCGACATGCTCGCCGTGTTCCGCGACGGTTTCGCGGCCGTGAGCGCCGCGGCCCGAGACGAGGTCGACGTCGAGTTTCCCACCGCGAATTGGCGCGCCGCGAGCGCACGTCTTGAGCCATGAGCGAGCGTCGAGATCAACTGGCTTCGGGAGCTGCGTCAGACGTACCAGAGATCCTCACAAGCAGCGCCAACGTCCGCGAGACCATCGCTACCAATATGGACACGGAGGCGGTTGCGGAGGCCGAGCTGGAATTGCTCGACCGCTACTGGCGTGCGGCGAACTACCTGTCGGTGGGCCAGATCTATCTGCTGGATAACCCGCTCCTGCGCGAGCCGCTGAGCTTGGAGCACATCAAGCCGCGCTTGCTCGGTCATTGGGGTACGACACCGGGACTGAACTTCATCTACGCGCATCTGAACCGGCTGATTAGAGCGCGTGATCTCAGCGTGCTCTATGTGACTGGGCCCGGGCACGGCGGTCCGGGTCTGGTGGCCAACACCTATCTCGAGGGCACCTACAGCGAGGTTTATCCCCACATCGGGCGTGACCGCGAAGGACTGAGGCGACTGTTTCGCCAATTCTCGTTCCCGGGCGGGATCCCGAGTCACGTGGCGCCTGAGACGCCCGGATCGATTCACGAGGGTGGGGAGCTCGGCTATGCACTCCTGCACGCCTACGGGGCGGCGTTCGACAATCCGGATCTGCTGGTGTGCTGCGTGATTGGCGATGGCGAGGCCGAGACGGGGGCGCTGGCGGCGAGCTGGCACTCGAACAAGTTCCTCAGCGCCGCCCGGGACGGGGCGGTGCTACCGATTCTTCACCTCAATGGCTACAAGATCGCCAATCCGACGATCCTGGCGCGAATCCCTGAGCACCAGCTGAGGGCGTTGCTCGAGGGCTACGGCTATGCGCCGCGGTTCGTGGAGGGCTCAGACCCCGCGGCGATGCACCCGCTGATGGCGAGCACGCTCGACGAGATCGCGACGGAGATCGCCTCGATTCAACATGGTGCGCGCACCGGGTCGGCCACCGAGCGGCCCAGCTGGCCGATGATCGTATTGCGCACTCCGAAGGGCTGGACCGGCCCCAAAGAGGTTGACGGGCTGCCGGCCGAGGGTTCCTTCCGCTCCCATCAGGTTCCGCTGGCCAATCTCGCGAGCAATCCCGAGCACGTTGCCCAGCTCGAGGCGTGGATGCGCTCCTACCGACCCGCGGAGCTCTTCGATGAGGCCGGGCGGCTGCGAGACGAACTCGCCGACCTCGCGCCCCGCGGAGAACGCAGGATGGGCGCCAACCGTCACGCCAACGGCGGCGTCCTGCTTCGCGACCTCGAACTGCCCGACTTCCGGGCCTATGCGGCCGACGTGCCCGCGCCCGGGCGTACCTCGAGTGAGGCCACGCGAGTGCTAGGCACCTTCTTGCGCGACGTCATGCGCCTCAACGCCGAGCACGCGAACTTCCGGATCTTCGGGCCTGATGAGACGGCGTCAAACCGCCTTGGGGCCGTCTTTGAGGCCACCGACCGCGTCTGGGAGGCGCAGACGCTGCCCACCGACGATCACCTGGCCGATGACGGGCGCGTCATGGA
>JALYYW010000016.1 GCA_030946085.1 Actinomycetota bacterium | reverse complement strand
GGCGCCCCCGCGGCCTCCCGCCACCGAGCTCCGGCTGCGCGGCGAGCGCCACACCCTCACCCGAGATCGTCGCGCGGTGCGCCACCACTACGACGCCGGCAACGACTTCTTCGGCCTCTTCCTGGATCGCTCGATGACCTACAGCTGCGCGCTCTTCTCCCGCGGCGCCGAGACTCTTGAGGAGGCCCAGGAGGCCAAGCTGGAACTCGTCTGCAGCAAGCTCGCGCTGCGGCCGGGAGAGCGGGTGCTCGACGTCGGCTGCGGCTGGGGGAGCTTCGCCATCCATGCCGCCCGCCACCATGGGGCCAGCGTGCTCGGGATAACCCTCGCCGAGCGCCAGGCCGAGCTGGCCCAGGAGCGGGTGCGGGAGGCGGGCCTGAGCGATCCGATCGAGATCCGCCTGGCCGACTACCGCGAGGTGGTGGCCGAGCCCTTCGACGCGATCGTCAGCATCGGCATGGTCGAGCACGTCGGGGACGAGCGGATCGATCTCTACGCGCGGCGATTGGCCGGGCTGTTGGCGCCGGGAGGGCGGCTGCTCAACCACGGCATCGCCAAGCTCACCGACTTCGACACCCCCGACGAGGGAGCGTTCTCTGAGCGCTTCGTGTTTCCCGACGGGGTGCCGCTGCCGCTCAGCCGGATCCAGCTGGCGCTCGAGCGGGCGGGCTTCCACACCCGGCACGTGGAGGGATTGCCCGATGACTACGCCGAGACCCTGCGCCACTGGATCGAGCGCTTCGACGCTCGCTACGAGGATGCCGTAGCCCTGGCGGGGAGCGAGCGGGCCCGGATCTGGCGGCTCTACCTGCGCGCCGCCCGTCAGGGCTTCCAGACCGGCTGGGCTTCGATCTACCAGGTCCTGGCCCACCTGCCGGCGTCGGGTGAGCCCGCCGAGGCGGGATCCGGGACGGCCGCTGACGCCACCGCGCGCGACGCCTAACGGGCGTAGAGTCGCGCGAGCAGGCTCTCCATCGCCGGAGCCGTCTGGCCGGCGCCCGGACAACAGGTGGGGCCTTTCACGGCGCTTATTCCGATCTCCAGGTGGGGCCCGGTGGAGAGCCCCACGATCCCGCAGCCCACCTCCGCGATCGGCTGCCCGGCTCGGACCACGGTTCCCACCGGGACGACCGCCGGCGCGGCGTGACCGTAGTAGATGTAGCGACCGTTGAGCGCACCTCCCGCCACCCTCAGCACCGGCGCGGAGGGGCCGAAGCCGGAGATCCCCTCCTGGACGATGACCCCGTTGGTGACCGCGAGCTCGACTGCGGCCGGACCGCAGGCCCCGCCGGCGGTGGAGATGTCGACGCCCTGGTCCGGTGACCATGTGCTCGGCGGCTCCACGACGCTCAGCGGCGCGATCGGGAACACGAACCCCTGACCGGCGCCGAGGGAGTTCAGCTCCCGGACGATCGCCAGCTCCCGGCGCACCTCGGCCAGCGAAACTGCGTGGGCACTCGGATCGCCGACCGGCGCGCCGCCGGCTCCGGGTTCCGGTTGGTCACCGACGGACGGCTCCACCGCCTGCGGATGGGCCGGCAGACCCAGGGCGTTGGTTTGCGGCTGGATCGGGCTCGCGGCGGAGCGGCTGGATTCGGAGGAGCCGCAGCCGAAGGGCGCCACCAGCAGGGCCACGATCAGCGCCACGGCCGGGCGGGCCAGAGCGCGCATTGTCAAGAGCTCACCAACTTCCAGGCCACCGAGTGCAGCTCGGCCATTGGCGGGCGCTCGACGATCTCCGCATCAGGCTCCGATGACCTCGACCGGGCCAGGCGCCGCTCCCGGCGAAGCCGGGAGGTCACCGCCTGAAGCACCGCGCCGGCCATCGGCTCCAGATCTCGTAGGGGCTGGTGGGCGTTCTGGCGGACATCCAGGTCCACCTGCGCCAGACCCTGCAGCCCGACGAGCGCGTAGGCGTCCAGCAGCAGCGCGATGTCGACGCCGTAACCGGTGAGGAACGGGAGCTGCTCCAGCAGCTCGCGGCGGGCTGCGACCTCACCTGCCAGCGGCTGGCGCACCGCCGCCAGCTCCGGGTAGAACTCCTTGAGCAGCGGCCTGGCGGTCAGCTCGGTGACACGTCCGCCGCCCTCGGGCAGGGTGACCGACCCGAGCCGGAACGGCCGCCGGTAGAAGCCCTTGACGAACGAGAATCCGGGCTCACTCAGCAGGGGCCCGAGCAGGCCGCAGGCGTAGTGGGCGCCGAACTGGCCGGAGTCGGCGTCCAGGAAGCATATGACCTCCCCGTGCAGAACCTCCAGCGAACGCCACAGCGCATCGCCCTTGCCCAGGATGGGACCGTAGGCGCAGAGCAGCTCCTCCTGGTCGTATACCTCCGCGCCGAGCGCGCGGGCGCAAGCGCCGGTGCCGTCCTCTGAGTGGTCGAGGACCACGACCTGGTCGACGACGCCGAGCTCACGCAGGGGCAGCAGCTGCTGCAGGATCGGGATGATCGTCCGTGCCTCGTTGCGCGCGGGCAGGCATACCGAGACCGTCGCCTCCCGCCCAGCGGCCAAGAGCTCTGCGGGAAAGCGGCTGTGGTGAAAGGAGCGCACCCGAGTCCCCGGCTAGTCGCCCGCGAGTCGCGCCGTGAAAGCCGCCAGCCGATCCGGGTCGCGCAGGGGGCGCCCGTGGCCGAACAGCACCAGCGCGGGTCCGAGCGCGGCCAGCCGGCGCATCGATTGCCGGTTGCCGGCGACGTCAGGGGTGAAGAACGGCCTGGGCTCGTGGAGCCCGGGAATTCCGGTGATGGTGTCCATGTTGGTGAAGACGTCGCCACAGATCAGGGTGCGATCGGCCTCGCGCCACAGCGAGATGTGGCCCGCCGAGTGCCCGGGCGTGTCCAGCACCGTGAAGCCCGCGACCTCGTCGCCCTCCCGCAACCGCCGGGAGACGGGGTGCGGCGGGCCCGGGAGGGTGAGTCCGATCAGCACGTTGACCGGGTGGCGCGGCTGGCGGGCCATGATCCGGCCGTCCTCGATCGCCTCCGCGTCCCGCTCGCCGCACCACAGCGGCAGTCCGAGCGCGGTGCAGACTTCGTGGCTGGCGCCCTGATGGTCGGGGTGGGCATGGGTGACCACGTGCGTGGTGGGGGCTCGGCCGCGCAGCTGGCGCAGGATGCGCCGCCCCGCGTGGCGGGAGGCGGCATCGATCAGGATGTCACCGACCAGGTACACGTTGATCGCGTACGGGGGGAAGCCGCCCAGCATGAAGACGTCGTCGGCGAGCCGGTCCACGGCCCGCGAGCGTACTGTCCGGAGCCCGGTCAGGGGGCAGCGCAGCGCAGCCGGCGCTCGCTGCGCTGCGCCCACGGGAGCCTCCCGAAGCGCTCGCCTACGGCGGTGGCCGCGGCCTGGTGGTCGTAGGGCACCCGTTCGGGCGTCAGCGTCCCGTCCTCACCCATCAGCGCGTAGGCGGCGCGCGGGTCTCCGTCCAGCGGCATGCCGACGCTGCCGGGGTTGACCAGCTCCACTCCGTCGGGCCGCGGGCGATGAAACTGCAGATGCGTGTGGCCGAAGACGATCCGACGCTCCCCGACGCCGGCCAGCAGCTCCTCGTCCGCCTCGCCGGGGTCGGGCCCGAACGAGCGCATATCGGAGATGGGGGAGGCGTGGCAGAAGCGGGTCTCCCCCTGCACGTGGTGCTCGGGCAACCCGCCCAACGCCCCGGCCAGCTCCTCGCCCAGCGCGCCAGCGCAGTCGGCGATCGCGCGCTGCAGCAGCTCGTCCTCGCCGGCCTGATCGGGGTGCGCGCACCAGCGGTCGACGTTGCCGCGGATCCATACGGCGTCCCCCAGCCCGCGCAGCAGTGCCACGGTCTCGGCCGGCTCGGGCCCGAACAGGGCATAGTCACCCCCGAGCACGAAGCTGCCGGCCCCGGCCGCGTGCGCGTGAGCGAGCACGGCATCCAGTGCCCGGAGGTTGCCGTGGATGTCGTAGAGGACCGCGGTCTTGCTCACAGGGAGGTTGATAGCACCGGGCTGCCGCCTCTGGATCGCTCAGCTGCGCCGCTGCTCCCAGCTGAACCCGCGCACCGCCAGCGCCACGCCCAGCACCGCCCAGGCGGCGATCACCCCGAGCGCGTCGATGTTGTGGCCGAGCCCCGAGTGGCTGCGCACCATCGCGCTCGACAGCCCGTCGATCAGGTGCTTGAGCGGCAGCGCCTGAGCGATGCCCTTGATGAAGCCGGGAACGTTGGCGACGTCGTAGAACACGCCGGAGACGAGGATCACGGGCAGGAACACGGCATTCACGTACGCCGGCGCCGAGTCGAAGTTCGGGATCGCGTGGGAGAGAGCCACGCCCAGAGAGGCGAAGCAGATCACGCCGGCGGTGATGAACACCAGCAGCTCGGGCCAGTCACGGGGCCAGCCGGTGCCGAATAGGACCCGCCCGGCGACGGTGATGATCGCGATCTGGAGCGCGGTGTTGGTGATGGCGTTTCCCGCGATGCCGAGCAGGTAGGAGATGCCCGGCATCGGCGTCCCGCGGATCCGCTTGAGCACGCCCTGCTCCCGCAGGAAGGTCATGTTGAAGGCGAGCGCGGTGAACGTCGTCGACATCACGCTCATCCCCGCGATCCCCGGGACGATGACGTTCAAGTTGTGCTGGTTGCCGTGCAGGATGGCGCCGATGAAGCCCAGGAACAGCAGTGGCAGCAGGAAGTTGAAGAAGGCCGCGCTGCGGTTGCGCCAGAACAGCCGGCGCTCCAGCCGGTACTGGCGCCAGGCCATGGTGGCCGCCTCAGCCACCCCCCACCTCCCCGGCAAGCTCTGGGGAGGGCTCCCCATCGGCGGTCAGCTCCAGGTACACGTCCTCCAGCGTGGGCCGGGAGACGCTCAGGCCCTGCAGCCGCTGACCCTGCGCCAGCGCGGTCCCGGTCAACTCGTGCAGGAGCGCGGTGGGGTCATCGGTCTGGTGCTCCACCGGGCTCCCGTCGCCGTCGCGGTAGGCGACGCGGTAGAGCGCCGTCCCGGCGCTCGCTCCCAGCTCGCGTGGCGCCCCCTCGATCAGGATCCGGCCATCCTTGATGATCGCCACCCGGTCGGCGAGCGCCTGCGCCTCGTCGAGGTAGTGCGTCGTCAGCAAGACCGTCTTGCCCAGCTCGCGCAGCGAACGG
This sequence comes from Actinomycetota bacterium, assembly GCA_030946085.1. GTDB lineage: Bacteria > Actinomycetota > Thermoleophilia > Solirubrobacterales > Solirubrobacteraceae > Palsa-465. Next base: position 16,550 of record JALYYW010000016.1, on the reverse strand, counting down.
ATCGTCTCCCAGGCGTTGCGCCGAGCGGCGGGGTCAAAGCCCGTGGTCGGCTCGTCCAGGAAGATCAGCTCGGGGTCGCCCACCAGGGCCAGGGCCAGGTCCAGCCGGCGTAGCTGGCCGCCCGAGAGCGTTCGTGTCATCGCGGTTTCCTTGCCCTCCAGACCGACGAGCGAGATCACCTCCTCAACCGAGCGTGGGTGCGGGTACATGGAGGCGAAGTGGGTCAGTGCCTCCCGCACCCGGATGTGGCGGTAGAGGCCAGTGCTCTGCAACACGATTCCGACCCGGGCGCGAAGCCCGCGCGGGCGCTCGCCGGGATCCATGCCCAGCACCCGCACGTCCCCCTCCCCCCGGTCCCGATAGCCCTCCAGGATCTCCACCGTCGTCGTCTTGCCCGCTCCGTTGGGGCCCAGCAGTCCGAACACCTCGCCGGCGCGGACCTGGAAGTCGACGCCCCGCAGAGCCTCAAAGTCTCCGTAGGACTTCCGCAGCCCGTGGACCTCTATCGCCAGCGTCGACACGCGATGGATGATGGCATTGCGCCGAAGCGGGCTCCGCTTCCGGCCTAGGGGCTCGGCGCCGGGAGCCGGTAGCGTTGGCAACCGCCGTGCGCCGCGCCTGTATCGACATCGGCTCGAATACGACGCGGCTCCTCGTTGCCGAATGCGCCCCGGGCCATCTCCTGGAGGTCCACCAGGAGCGGGCCTTCACGCGCATCGGGCGCGGCCTGCGCGCCGAGAACCGGATCAGCGCCGAGAAGATCTGCGAGGTGGAGCGGGTCGCCCGGCAGCAGCTGGCTCAAGCACTGTCGATGGGGGCCCGGGAGGTGCATGCGGTGGCCACAGCGGCGATCCGGCATGCGCGCAACGGGAGCGAGCTGATCGCCGCGATTCGCGCTGGGTGCGGGTTGCAGGTACGGGTCCTGTCGGGCGAGGAGGAGGCGCAGCTGGCCTTCCGCGGCGCGGCGGGCACGCTGGGGCGCCAGCTGGCCGGGACACTCGGCGTGGTCGATGTCGGCGGTGGCTCTTGCGAGCTGGTGGTCGGTAGCGCTCCGAACCGTGTGAGCTGGGCGACGTCCCTGAGCATCGGCTCCGGCGATGTCGCCGACGAGTTCCTGCACAGCGACCCACCGAGCTCCGGCGAGCTCCGCGAGGCGCGCCGGCGGGTCCAGGACGCGCTGGCGGATCTGGAGGTGCCCACCCCGGCGGAGGCGGTGGCCGTGGGTGGCAGCGCAGGCTCCCTGCGCCGTGTGGCTGGGCCGGTGCTAGGGGAGGAGGATTTCTCCCGAGCCCTTCAGCTGCTGGGCCGTCACTCGGCTGATGAGGTGGCGCGGCGCTTCGCTCTGGACCGCGAGCGGGTCCGGCTGCTGCCGGCGGGGCTGTTGATCCTCCAGCAGGCGGCGCGGTTGTTCGGCGCGCCGCTGCAGATCGGGCGCGGCGGGGTGCGCGAGGGGGTGCTGCTGGAGGCAAGCGCGTGAGCGTTACTGACGAGCTCGCCGCAGGGCGACGACCGGGGTGATCACGATTGCCGCCGCCACGACTGTCTCAAAGGCCATCAGCGCCATCGCCAGCACGCAGCTCCAGAGCGTTCTCATTGGGTTCCTCCTCACTTGACTCGCCTAGACATCTATACCGGCCGAGCCCGGCCCTGGCAAGCGATCGATGGCCAGGGCCGTTGTGCTGCGCGGCGACTGCGAGCGCTCAGGCGCTCCCGAGCCCCACTCCGGCGGCGACGATCAAGGCCCCGCCGAGCGCGACCTGCACGAGGCTCATCCGCAGCGGGACCTCCATGAAGCGCTTGCGGATCAACGAGATCGTGACCAGCTCCGCGGCCACCACGATCCCCGCCACGACCAGCGCCGTGTGCACGTCGGGGATCAGGAACGGCAACGAGTGGAAGGACCCACCGAGGGTGGTCATCGCGCCCGTCACGGCGCCTCGCGTTACGGCGGAGCCGCGTCCGGTCTCCTCGCCGGTGTCCGACAGGCCCTCCGAGAACGCCATGCTGATCCCCGCCCCGACTGCTGTGGCGAGCCCCACGAACAGGGCGGCGTGCGATCCCGAGAGCAGCGCGGCGGCGAAGATCGGCGCCAGCGTGGAGAGGGTGCCATCGATCAACCCGACCAGTCCGGGTTGCACGTAGCGCAGCACGAAGGCGCGTTCGTCGATGTCCCGGAGCCGTGCGATTGCCTCCGCCATTGACAGAACTATAACAATCGAGTTAAGTTAGGGTGGCCTAACGATGATGCCACTCAGTTCCCCTGACTCCCAGGATCTAGTTGCCCTTCTGCGCGCACGCGGTCAGCGCGTCACCTCGCAACGCCTCGTGATCCTCGGGGAGCTGCGGCGGAGGGGTCGGCACGCGAGCGCGCAGGAGATCTACGAGGCGGTCCGCCTCGAGCTGCCCGGCACCTCCGTGCCGACCGTCTACGCCACGCTGGAGCTGCTGGCGGAGCTGGGACTGGCGCGCAAGCTGAACCTCGGCGTGGGCTGGGCCCTGTACGACGCACGCGCCGAGCGACATCAGCACGTGGTCTGCCGCCGCTGCGGCCGGGTCGAGGACCTCGATGGCGAGTTCGATGCCAGCGGTCTGCTCAGCGCCGCCCATCGGGAGGGGTTTCAGGCTGACCGCGCCGAGGTCGTCATCATGGGCCTGTGCCGCAGCTGCGCGGAGCCGGCCGAAGACCCAGCCGTCAGCTCATCGGAGGCCGGAGATCACCAGCCGCCGTCCCACTGATGCCGGGCGGCCTGGCGCTTGGCGGCGTCCATGCGGGCGTGCTTGCGCTTGTCCAGGCGCCACTGGACCAGCGAGAGCACCAGGATCACGGTTGGAAAGAAAGCGATCACCGCGAACATCACCTCGGTGATGGTTACGTCGGTTGTCTCGCCGTACCAGCCTTGGCCGCCGCCACTCTCGCCCTGGGCGAGGGCCGCCGGCGCGAGGATCATCACGGTGAAGCTGAGCACCAGCAGCGCGATCGTGAACTTCGTGCGGCGCATGGGCGACAAGCGTACCGAATGAGGCGGGCCGGACAGACGCTCGTGCAGCTGCTCAGGCCGCCCGTGCGTCCGGCGTGCGGGAGACGGCGGCGATGGCCTCCAGCAGCGGCGGGTTGAACACCTTGCCGCGCACCACCACCTCCATGTGGTTGCACTCGGCCTCGAACACCGGACCGCCGGCGGCCTCCGCGAGCTGGCGCTGCTTGCGCGGGGAGACGACGTCGTCCCGGGTGGTGATGACCACCGCCACCGGAGGCGTGAGCGTCGAGAGCCAGGGCCGGGAGTCAAAGCGCCCGAGCTCGCGCCCGGCCTCGGCGATGTCCCGCGCGGAATGGCGCAGGAGCTCGGACTGGATCCAGGCGCCGTTCTGCGAGTCGCGGATCCCGATTCGCTCCAAGCCGGCCCCCCATAGCCTTCGTGGCGCCACCGACAACCCCAGCCCGAGTGCCCCCATGGCCCGGAAGGAGCGTCGCGTGCGGGGGTCCTGCCAATGCTGCGCGGTGCCGCTGAGCACCACCCCGCCGGCGACGTCCGGGTGGTCACGGCCCAGGAGCTGGGCGACCGCGCCGCCCATGGAGTAGCCGACGATCGTCGCCGGCGTCGCCCCCGTCTCCCGCAGCACGGCGGCGGCATCAGCGGCGCAGTCGACCAGGCGAAACGGGGCGAGTTGCCGCAGCCCGCGGGCGTGACCGCGATGATCGATGGCCAGCACCCGGTAGCCCGCCGCCTGCAGGTCACGGTAGGCGCCGGCCCAGTTCAGGTCGGCGCTGGCCATCCATCCGTGCAGGAGCATCACCGGCGGACCGTCCCCGCCGGTGTCACGCAGGAAGAACTCTCCCCGATCGGCAACCCGGACGGTCCGGGCCGGTGGCATCTCCATCGGCGGCACCCCGGGCCGCTGCGATTGGGCGCGCATGCCCAGGATCGTACCCGCGCCGCTTCCGGCACCATTCGCGGCCGCCCACCCGGGGGTCACTCCCTCCACGCTCCTACCATGGGCCTGATGGCGGTGGTGATCGCATCAGACCTCAGCAAGGACATGGCCGGCGAGCCCCTCCTGCGCGGGATCTCCTTCAAGCTGGAGCACCGTGACCGGATGACGCTGTCGGGCCGCAACGGCTCCGGGAAGACGACCCTGCTGCGGATGCTCGCCGGCCAGACCTCGGTCGACGGCGGCGAGCTCGTGCTGGCCAAGGGCGCGCGGGTGGCGCTGCACGACCAGCGACCTCCGCGCCGGCGTGACCTGAGCCTGCGCGACTACGTTCTCTCCGGTGCTCCGCGACTGGTGGCCACCGAAGCCGAGCTCACCCGGCTCGAGCAGGCGATGGCCGCCGGCGCCCACGACGAGGCCACGCTGGGCCGATATGCCGACGCTCAGGCCCGCCTGGAGCAGGCCGGTGGCTACAACTGGCGTGAGCGCGCCCTCTCGACGCTCCACCGGCTCGGCTTCGGGGGTGAGGCGCAGCTGGATCGTCAGCTCTCGACCTTCTCCGGCGGCGAGCTGACCCGAGCCTCGCTGGGGCGGGCCCTGGCCGGCGATCCGGACCTGCTGCTGCTCGACGAGCCCACCAACCACCTGGACATCGCTGCGCTGGAGTGGCTCGAGCAGCATCTGGTGGGCCTCGACGCCGCGATCGTGCTGGTGGCGCACGACCGCTGGTTCCTGGAGGCCGTGGGCACCTCGGTGCTGGAGCTGGAGGGCGGACGGGGGAAGTTCTTTCCCGGCACCTGGCACCAGTGGCGCCGGGAGAAGGCCGCGCGGGAGCTGGCCCTGGGCCGTGCGCGTGAGCGCCAGCAGGCCGAGATCGAGCGGCTGGAGCGCTTCGTGACCCGCTTTCGCGCCGGCACGCGCGCCCGGCAGGCGCAGTCCCGGGCCAGGAAGCTCTCCAAGATCGAGCGGATCGGCAGCGATGCGGGCGACGGAGCCGGGCTGGAGTTCCAGTTCAAGGCTCCCGAGCGCAGCGGCAGGGTGGTTTTCGAGCTGCTCGACGGTCGCCTCAGCGTGGCCGCTCGGGTGCTGCTGGAGGAGGCGGAGCTGTGGCTTGAGCGCGGCGAGCACGTCTCGCTGGTGGGGCCCAACGGCGCCGGCAAGACGACCCTGATCGAGACGCTGGCGGGGGTGCGACCGATGGGGGAAGACCCCGCGCAGGGAGGCCCCGTCGTCCAGGGCAAGCTGCGCACCGGCCACAACGTCACGATCGGCTATCTCTCCCAGCACGCCGAGGAGCTCTCCCCGGGCAACGGCAACCCCCGCACGGTGCTGGAAGTCGCCCAGCACGCCACCGGCCTCACCCCGAACAAGGCGCGCGCGCTGCTCGGCCGGTTCCTGTTCTCCGGAGAGGAGGCGGAGAAGCCCGTGGAAGGGCTCTCCGGCGGCGAGCGGCGACGGCTGTCGCTGGCGGTGCTCGTGAGCTCCGGGGCCACCGTGCTGATCCTCGACGAGCCGACCAACCACCTGGACCTGGACAGCCGCGAGGCGCTGGAGCAGGCGCTGGCCGCGTATCCGGGCTCGCTGCTGCTGATCTCCCACGACCGGGCGCTGCTGGACGCCGTGGGCTCGCGCACCATCGCCATCGAGGAGGGGCGGCTGCGCAGCTATGTCGGCGGCTGGCCGGAGTACGTCCGCGCACGTGAGGAACGAGCGGCCGCAAAGGCGGCCGCGCCTGGCAACGGCAAGCGCGACCAGCAGCGGCTGGAGCGGGAGATCGAGCAGGCCGAAAGCGCCCTGGCGGCGCTCGAGGAAGAGCTCGCCGACCCCACCGCCTGGACCACCCCGGCGCGGAGCGCGCAGGCCACCGACCGCCACCAGCAGGCCCGCGAGCGGGTCGAGGAGCTGCTGCGACGCTGGGAGCGGGTGGCCACTTGATCCCCCACCGTCCTGCCGATTCCCTAGACTCCCTCGGGATGTCCGGAAGCGAAGCGGCAGGGATCAGAGTCGCCTTCATCGACGACGACAGCGGGCTGCGCACGGTGCTCGAGCGCCGCTTCGCGGCGCTGCGGTGGGAACAGCGGCTGCTGGAGGGCCCCGTGGGGCCTCTGGAGCTGGCCGAGCTGCGGCTGCACGCGCTGATCGCCAACTCCGAGCTCACCGGCCCCGACTACCTGGAGCTGGTGGCGCGGGAGCTGCCGGGCCTGGCGCTGCTGGTGGTCAGCTCTCCGGCACCGGTGGGCGAGCGCGTGCGGGCTCTGCGAGCCGGTGCCGACGACTGGATCGCGAAGCCGTGCCACCCCGACGAGCTGGTGGCGCGGATCGTGGCGGTGCTCCGCCGGCGCCGCGCCGGCGAGCGCTCGCTGCGCAGCGGCGCCATCCTGGCCGGCGAGCTCACGATCCGGCCCGACCGCTTCGACGCCTACGCCGGTGAGAGACCGGCGACGCTCTCCCGGCGGGAGTACGAGCTGCTGCACGAGCTCGCGCTTGCCGATGGCAGCGTGCTGGAGCGGGAGGAGATCTACACCCGGGTCTGGGGCTACACGATGGCCCGCGGGGACCGCTCCGTCGACGTGTTCGTGCGCAAGGTGCGCCAGAAGCTCGAGCGTATCTCCCCAGGGTGGCGCTACCTGCACACTCACTTCGGCGTCGGCTACCGCTTTGCCGCCGAGCCGGCCGCGGGGTCGGAGACGACGGTGCCGCAGGACCTGCTCACGCTTGCCTGAACGGCTTGACCGCGTCCGATGACGGCCCGGAACCTCCGCAACATCCTGATCGTGGCAGCGATCGCGGCACTGGTGGTGATCCTGCCCGGCGGCGGCACCGGTGCCAGCGTCGCCATCCAGGCCGTGTCCCTGGCCTTTCTCGTCGCGCTGGGCTGGGTGGCGAGGATCCAGTATCGCGAGCATCGCAGCTCCCTGTACGCCCTGGGCGACCACCGGCGCGCGGTTCTCTACGCCGCCGCGGGAGTGGTCACACTGACGCTGACCGCCACCAACCGGCTGTGGCAGACGCTCGGGGGGGAGCTGGCGTGGTTCGTGCTGCTGATCGCCGCGGTCTATGCCGCGGCGGCGGTGGTGATCGCGGCTCGCCGGTACTGAGCCGGTGCCCGAGCGCGAGCGCGGGGAGCGTCTGGCTGACTGGCTGACCCTCACAGGCGCGCTGGCGCTGTTCGCATCGCTGTTCCTGACCTGGAGCCATCAGTTCTCGGCGGCCTTCCTGGCCGCAGAGGGCACCTCTGAGAAGCTCCACGGAGTGCCTCACGACCCGACGGCGTGGCAGGTGTACTCCGCCGCCGACGTGCTGCTGGCGCTGCTCTCGGTGGCGCTCGCGGGGGTGGCTCTGGCCGGTACGCGCCGTGCCCGCGTGATCACGCTCGCATTTTCGCTGCCGGCGCTGGCCTTTGCGCTCCACGCGCTGGCCACGCCCCCGACCAACGGGGCCAACATCTTCGATCCCTCCCTGGGCGTGCCGAGCTACGTGCCCAACTCGCCGGCGGCCGGACCGGGGGAGACGGTGGCGATCCTCGCCCTGGGGATCGGGACCATGGGGTTGCTGCTCTCGCTGAAGGTGGCCCCGCGCCGGTCCGCGCCCTCCTAAGCGCTTTCCCTAGGGCCGTCGCCGCCGCCGCGGCCTCGTAGCCAGTCCGTCACCTGGTCGGCCACCCCCCCGAGCTGGGAGCCGGCGTGGGCGATGTTCTCGCCCGCCTCATGGAAGATCTGACGGAAGCGCTGGGCGTAGAAGCTCATCGCGTCGTTGGCGTCCTCGCGAACCGTGTCCTCGGTGGCGCGGCGGCGGTAATCGCCCCGCACGATCCGGTCGTACTCGCCGCTTTGTATCCACTTGGTCACCTCCAAGACCCGGCGCACCGCGTGGGGGTGGGTACTGCCGAGCTCGTGAAACACGCGCCGGGCGCGGTCCCTGGAGTCGTCCCACCCCTCGTATTCCATCGCCTGCGCGATGAACGCATCAACGTTGAGCTGTTCGGCCGGTAGACCCGCGCCGAGCACCATGAGCGTGCGGCAGACGATCCGGGGGTCACGTACCGCAAGAACAGACGCACGGTCACAGCTGAGCTCCGCCGCGCGGTACCACTCCAGCAGCACCGCCCTGACAGCTCGAAGCGGAAGACCGAGCGGAGACAGACTCGCGGTCGTGACGCTGAGAAGCACGTTCAGCACGGTCATGTACAGCACGTGATCGGACAGGATGTGACCGATCTCGTGGCCGAGAACCACGCGCTGCTCACCGGCACCCAGCCTCGTGAGCAGGCTCGAGTCCATCACGATCATGGGCGTGCCCGCTCCGAGCGCCTGAGCGGCCCCCCTCACACCCCAGGCGATGTACAGGTCATAGACCTCGGGCATGTCGAGGATCCGACAAACGGCGGTATGGCTGGCCCACAGCTCCGATAGCTGCTCAGGACCGACCCTTACCGAGTTGGCGAGGTAGGCCTGTCTCAGCGCACGCTCGTACCCCCACTCGACCAGCTTGCGCACGACGGAATCAAGTCCCGGAAGCGTCTTGAGCGCCGCGGTGGCCGCGCGATCGGCCGGATGCTCGTAGGCCTTCGAGGAGATGTCCGGGAACGGCGCGACTAGGTCCGGCAGATTCTCGATGTCCGGACCATAACCACTTCGCCAAAGCAGCGCGGCCGCCGTGCTCCAAGCGCCCGCCGGCGCCACCTATCCTCGGATACGAGCATGTCCGTCGTCACCGCCGACCGCCGCCGCGAGCTTCCCGACGAGCCCGGCGTGTACCTCTTCCGCAATCCCCGCGGCCGGGTGATCTACGTCGGCAAGGCCAACTCGATCCGCAAGCGGGTCGCCTCCCATTTCACCAACCCCAGCACCCGTGCGGGGACGGACCTCGTCCCGATGATCGAGCAGATCGAGGCGCTGGTGGTCAACACCGAGGCCGAGGCGCTGCTGGCCGAGCAGAACTTCATCAAGCAGTACAAGCCGCGCTTCAACATCCGCCTACGCGACGACAAGTCCTATCCCTACATCGCGATCTCGCTCGACGAGGACTTCCCGCGCGTGTACTTCACCCGTGAGCGCCACCGCCGTGATCGTGCCTACTTCGGTCCCTTCAGCAACGCCGGCCGGGTGCGGCAGACGCTCGACGTGCTCGGCAAGGTGTTCATGTTCCGCTCCTGCGAGGGCCCGACCCCCGGCCGCCACAGCGGCTCTCCCTGCCTGGACTACTACATCAAGCGCTGCGAGGCGCCGTGCGTGGGCTATGTCAGCCGCGAGGACTACCGCGCGGGGATCGACGGGGTGATCGGCTTCCTGTCGGGGCGCTACCGGGAGATCGAGCGCGAGCTGGACTACGCGATGCGATTGGCGGCCGCCGAGCAGCGCTTCGAGGACGCCGCGCGGGAGCGCAACCGGCTGCGAGCGGTGCGCTCACTGCTGGAGCGCCAGCGGATCACCAACGAGGCAGTCGGAACGCTCGACGCCATCGCCGTCGCCGTGAGCGAGCACGAGGCCAACGCGCAGGTCTTCCAGGTCCGCGACGGTGTCCTCTCCGACCGCCAGAGCTTCTACCTGGACAAGGGCTCTGAGGAGGACGACGCCGGTGTCGCCGACGTCGCCGAGGCCTTCATCCTGCAGTACTACGGCAGCGCGATGATGATCCCGCCGCTGCTGGTCGTCCAGCGGGAATTGATCGCGCCCACCCCGCCCGCCGAGTCGGCGTCGGCGCTGGCGCAGGCGCTGGCGACGCGGCGCGGCGGGGCCGTGGAGATCCGCGCGCCCGAGCGCGGGGACAAGCGCCGGATCCTGGAGCTGGCCGAGCGCAACGCACGGCTGGCGCTCGACCAGGAGCGGCTGCGCTCAGAGCGCCGGCGCCAGCAGCGCGTGGAGGCGCTCGACGGCCTGCAGCAGGCGCTCGGCCTGGACACGATCCCGCTGCGGATCGAGTGCTTTGACATCTCCACGCTGATGGGCACCAACACGGTGGCCTCGATGGTGGTGTTCGAAGGCGGGGCGCCGAAGAAGTCCGACTACCGCCGCTTCAAGGTCTTTACCACCGGCGACGTCGCCGGGCCGGGGACCGGCAGCGGCCCCGATGACTTCGCCTCCATGGAGGAGGTGCTGGGGCGACGGATGCGCCGCTGGGAGGCTCAGCGCGACGTCTCGCCCCACGACAAGGAGTACGACGCCGGCTTCGCCGCGCTGCCCAACGTGGTGGTGATCGACGGCGGCAGGGGCCAGCTGTCGGCGGGCCTGCGGGCGCTGGGGCCGTTTCGGGACCACGGCGTGAGGGTGATCTCGCTGGCCAAGCGGATCGAGGAGGTGTTCATCCCCGGTCGGGCGGCCCCGCTGCGCCTGGCCCACGACACCCCGGAGCTGCAACTGCTCCAACGGGTCCGTGACGAGGCCCACCGCTTCGCCATCACCCACCACCGGATCAGGCGGGATCGGGCGATGACGGCTTCCATCCTCGACGACCTGCCCGGAGTGGGCCCGGCGCGCAAGCGAGCGCTGCTGGCGCACTTCGGCTCCCCCGACGCGATCCTCTCCGCAAGCCGCGAGGAGCTGGAGGCGGTTCCGGGCCTGCCGGGCCGGCTGGCGCGGGACCTCCACGCCCAACTGCACAGGACCGGCGTCTGAGACGGCGCCCTACCGCGTGAGCAGGACCGCGCTCCCCGGGGCCACCTGCACCGGGTAGGTTCCGGCGGTGGGCGCCACCACGGCGCCGCTGGGGCGACCCTGGGGCACGCCGGAATCGGTGCGAGTGCCAAAGCTCTGCCCGTCGAGCGTCACCCCACCGGTGGCGCCCAGTCCGGGCGCGGTCAGCTCCTGCGCGGTCAACGGGGCCTGCGCACCCGGCAGCTGGAGCTTGACCACCACGGGGGTGTCCGGCTGCTGGTTGATCACCACCACGCGGGTATGGCCGTCGGCGCCCCGGGTGGCCCAGACCTTCACTGGGCCCGCCGGCGCGGCCACCGGCAGCAGCCTCGCCCCCGGGGGAAAGGCCCGGGTGAACATCAGCGCGCCGTAGAAGGAGGGGTGGACCAGCGCATGCCAGCCGCCGGCGTCGTGGCTGAAGGTAAACGGCTCGTAGGGGGCGCCGGGGAGCGTGTGGATGTTGACCCCGTCGACCCCGACCGCGGCCTCGTTGAAGAGCGTGTCAAGCAGCCACAGCGAGGCGGCGAAGGTGTCGCTGACGCCCGCGCGGCCCCGGCAGGAGGCGGAGTTCAGCTCGTCGAGCCGGAACGGTAGGCCGCGGGCGTGCGCGGCCTGCACGAACGGGACGACCTCGGCCGCCAGGCCCGCGGAGGAGGAGTCGGCCAGCAGGTTCTCGATGGAGGCAAACGACGGGTCGGACGGGTCGTGGACACACGCACGCAGGGGGTAGCGATGGAAGGTGACGATCCTGACGCCGTGCTGCGCCGCGAGGAACCGGGGCAGGTTGCGCATCCAGTTCAGGCCGGAGAAGGTGGGCCCCGCCAGCGCCAGCCCCCGGGGCAGCGTCGCCCGCAGACGGGCGAACTCCGAGAGAAAGCCGGCAAAGGCGTAGTGACGGGAGCGGGAGCGGGACACCCGGTCGCGACGGTCCTTGAACCAGGCGAACACGGGATACAGATCGGGCTCGTTGCCGATCTCCAGCGCCGCGATGTTGGAGGACCCGATCCCGGCCAGCAGCGCTTGCCCCTCGGCCGCGCTCAGCGCGGGCCGCCGAGCCGCCAGGTTCACGCCCAGGATCAGCTTGGCGCGGAGCGTCTGCGCCAGCGTCCGGGTGGTGCGCAGCCAGCCCTTGGTCAGGCTGTAGCTGACCCCTCCGGGGGGGATCACGCCGTGCATCGGCCACCAGGTCTGGTCGGTGCTGTCGCCGCCGATCCGCAGCACCTGCCCGCCCGCCGGTGCCAGATCGCGCAGCAGCGCAACGAGCACGGGGTTCAGATCGCTCGGGTCCCGCCCGGTGTAGACGTGCAGCGCCCGGTACTCAAAGGAGAACCCGACGAAGCCAGAGGTCATCGCCCGGCCCCTGGAGGCGGCGCCGACCTGGGCGCCCAGCACCGGGATGTCCGCGCCTGCCGGCGCCGCCAGCGTGCAGGCGGCCAGAAGCGCGGCCAGAGCCAGGCCGAGACGGACCGCGCCTGCGGCCACTTTGCGGCCCTGCCGTCCGTGGTACAGCACGCCGGCATCGTCGCACAGGGCCCGGGTGGGCACGTCGGTCCGCCCCAGTCGTCAAGCTTTCAGGGGTGGGCAAGCAGCCGGCGACCAGCTCCGAGGCGCAGCCAGGCGCACTCACCGACCTGGTGATCATCACCGGCTTCTCGGGCGCGGGCAAGTCGACGGCGATGGCGGTGTTCGAAGACGAGGGCTACTTCTGCGTGGACAACCTGCCCTCGGAGATGATCCGCTCGCTGGTGGAGCTGTTCATGCACAGCGGCTCCAAGGTCGCTCGCGCCGCCGTTGTCTCCGACGTGCGCGGCGGCAGCTACTTCGAGGGCCTCGTGGCGATGCTCGACGACCTGCGCGAGATCGGCATGAGGCACCGCATCGTGTTTCTGGAGGCCGATGAGGCCACGCTGCTGACGCGCTACAAGGAGACCCGGCGCCGCCACCCGCTGGCCCCGACCGGCAGCGTCCTCGACGGGATCGCCCGCGAGCGGGTCCAACTGGCCCCCCTGCGCGAGCGTGCGGACGTGGTCCTCGACACCGCCGGCCTGACCGCCGCCATGCTGCGCCGCAAGCTGGCCGACGAGCTGCTGCCCACGCGGACGCCCGGGCGCCTGGTCATCACTTTCGAGAGCTTCGGCTTCAAGTACGGCCCGCCCCGGGACCCGGACCTGCTGCTCGATGTCCGCTTCCTGCCCAATCCGCACTACGAGCCGGATCTGCGCCCGCAAACCGGCATCGATCAGGCGGTGGTGGACTTCATCAACCGCGACGGGGATCTCGATGACTTCCTGGGTCACCTGCATCCCCTGCTCGACTACCTGCTGCCGCAGTACCTCGCCGAGGGGAAGGCCCACCTCGTGCTGGGAATCGGCTGCACGGGGGGCCGCCACCGCTCGGTGGCGATCGCCGAGCATCTGGCCGACCGCTATCGCGCCGCCGGCGAGTATCTGGTCGAGGTCGTCCACCGTGACATCACGCGAGCGGGGTGAGGAGGGCATGATCGACCACGTCGGCTTCGAGGTCGCAGACCTGCAGCGCTCCGCGCGCTTCTACGACGCGGTCTTCTTCGCCTTGGGGGTGCGGCGCATGCTTCAGTCAGAGAGCGCGATCGCCTACGGCATCAACGACCCACAGCTGTGGATCGTGGTGCGCGGGCGCGCACCTGGCCCCGGCTACGGGCACGTGGCGCTCTCGGCCACCGGCAAGGCGGCCGTCGACGCCGCTCACGCCGCGGGTCTGGCCCAGGGCGGCAGCGACGCCGGTGCACCCGGGCAGCGGCCCCAGTACGGCCGCCGCTACTACGCCGGCTACCTGCACGATCCCGACGGTTTGCGGGTGGAGGTCGTCGCTCGAAGGTAGCCTCGCATTTTGAGAGGCTGGGTACGGTAGATTGTGGCGGGCCGACCGCGGGGAGCCTCCGGCGGCGTGCGGGGACAGCTCGCCGGCCGGCTCGCGGGCGCCCCCTCATCCAAAAACTTCTCATCAACGGAGGATCTGGCGTATGGCGGTACGAGTTGCGATCAACGGCTTTGGACGAATCGGCCGCAACGTGTTCCGTGCGGCGTTCGAGCAGGGGGCTGACATCGAGTGGCTGGCGGTCAACGACCTCGTCGACCCCCCGACGATCGCCCATCTGCTCCGCTACGACTCCAACTACGGCCCCTTCAAGGGCGAGGTTCGGGCCACCGACACCGGGCTGGTGGTCGATGGCCAGGAGATTCGCGTGCTGGGCGAGAAGGATCCCGGGGCGCTGCCCTGGGAGGAGCTCGGCGTCGACGTGGTGATCGAGTCCACCGGGCTCTTCACCGACCGCGAGAACGCCGCCAAGCACCTCGCGGCCGGTGCCAAGAAGGTCGTGATCTCGGCGCCGGCGACCGATCCCGACGTCACCGTGGCGCTCGGGGTCAACTTCGAGGAGACCTACGACCGCGATGCCCACGAGATCATCTCCAACGCCTCGTGCACCACGAACTGCCTGGCCCCGGTGGCGAAGGTACTCCAGGACACCGTGGGGATCAAGCACGGCCTGATGACCACGATCCACGCCTACACCGCCGACCAGCGCCTCCAGGACATGCCCCACAAGGATCTGCGCCGCTCGCGGTCCGCCGCGGTCAACCTGATCCCGGCCTCCACCGGCGCGGCCAAGGCGATCGGAGTGGTCATCCCCGAGCTGCAGGGCAAGCTGCACGGGTTCGCGGTCCGCTACCCCCTGGCCGTCGGCAGTCTGGTCGACCTCACCGTGGAGGCCGGGCGCGAGACCTCGGTGGAGGAGGTCAACGAGGCGATGAGGGCAGCGGCCTCTGAGGGACCGCTGCAGGGGCTGCTGGAGTACACCGAGGACCCGCTCGTCTCCTCGGACATCGTCAAGAATCCCGCCTCGGCGATCCTCGACTCACAGCTGACGGCGGTGATGGACGGGACGATGGTCAAGGTCGTGGCCTGGTACGACAACGAGTGGGGCTACTCCAACCGCGTCGTCGATCTCGTGCAGCGACTCCTGTGAGGACGCTCGCCGACCTGGGGGACCTCCAGGACAAGCGCGTGCTCGTGCGGGTCGACTTCAACGTCCCGATCAGCGATGGCGCGGTCAGCGACGACACCCGCATCCGCGCCGCGCTGCCGACCCTCCGGGAGCTGCGCCAGCGCGGGGCCCGGCTGGTGCTCGTGTCCCACCTCGGCCGCCCCAAGGACCGTGACCCGGAGCTCTCGCTGCGCCCCACCGCCGACCGCCTCGCCGAGCTGCTGGACGCCGAGGTCCTGCTGGCCCCGGGAGTGGTGGGCGAGGACGTCCGCGCGTTCGCCGAGGACGTCTCACCCGACGCCGTCCTGCTGCTGGAGAACGTGCGCTACGAGCCCGGGGAGATGGACAACGACCACGCTCTGGCTCAGGAGCTCGCCAAACTTGCGGACGTCTACGTCAACGACGCCTTCGGCGCTGCTCACCTCGCCCACGCCTCCACCGAGGCCGTAGCCCAGCTTCTGCCCGAGAGAGCCGCCGGGTTGCTGCTGGAGAAAGAAGTGGGCACGCTCACGAGCATCCTGAGCGATCCGCAGCGGCCCCTGGTGGCGGTGCTCGGCGGGGCCAAGGTCAGCGACAAGATAGCGGTCATCGAGCGCTTCCAGGAGGTCGCGGACGCCATCCTCATCGGCGGCGCGATGTGCTTTCCGTTCCTGGCCGCCCAGGGCCACGGGGTCGGCAGCTCGCTCTGCGAGGACGAGGACGTGAAGCTGGCCTCCGCCGCGCTGGAGGCCCAGGAGCAATCGCGGGCGACGCTGCACCTGCCCCGCGACCTCGTCCTCGCAGAGCGCCTCGAAGCCGACGCCGAGGCCCGGGAGCTCGACGGGGTGGAGGTGCCGGAGGGGTGGATGGGACTGGACATCGGGCCCCGCACCGCCGAGGCCTACGCCGAGGAGATCGGAGCCGCGGCCACGGTGTTCTGGAACGGTCCGATGGGGGCCTTTGAGCTGGAGCCCTTCGCCGCGGGCACGCGGGCGGTGGCCGAGGCCGTGGCCGGCGCCCCGGGTACGACCGTTGTGGGGGGTGGGGACTCCGCCGCCGCCCTGGTCCAGTTCGGCCTGGAGGATGACGTCACCCACCTCTCGACGGGCGGTGGGGCCGCGCTGGAGATGATCGAGGGGCGCTCGCTGCCCGGAGTGGAGGCGCTGGGGTGAGCGAGGCCCGATCCCGGTCCCGCACGCCGTTGATCGCCGGCAACTGGAAGATGCACAAGACCGTCGCCGAGGCCGAAGCGCTGATCGGACGCCTGCTGCCGCGGGTCTCCACCGCCGACGGGGTCGAAGTCGCCATCTGCCCACCGTTCATGGCCCTGGAGGCGATGGTCGACTCCACTCGCGGCTCACGGGTGCAGGTGTACGCCCAGAACATGCACTTCGCCGCCGAGGGGGCCTTCACCGGGGAGGTCGCGCCGCCGATGCTGGTGGAGGCGGGGGTCCAGGGCGTGGTCCTCGGCCACTCCGAGCGCCGCCAGCTGTTCGGCGAGACCGATCGCGCCCTGGGGCAGAAGGTGCCGGCGGCCCTGGAGGGCGGGCTGGTCCCGATCCTCTGCGTCGGAGAGACCGAGGAGGAGCGTGAGCGCGGGGACACCGAGCGCAAGCTCCGCCATCAGGTGCAGGAGGCCCTGGCCAAGGTCGACTCCGAGCGGCTCGGAGAGGTGGTGATCGCCTATGAGCCGATCTGGGCGATCGGCACCGGCCAGGTGGCCACGCCCGAGCTGGCTCAGGAGGCGATCGCGTTCGTGCGGGCGTTGGTCGGCGACCGCTCAGCGGAGCAGGCGCAGCACACCCGGGTGATCTACGGCGGCAGCGTCAAGGCCGAGAACGCCGCCGAGCTGCTGGCGCTCCCTGACATCGACGGCGCCTTGGTGGGCGGGGGCAGCCTCGACGCCGAGTCCTTCGGCGCGATCGTGGCCGCGGCCGGGGCATGACCGCGGGCGCGGGTGGGCCGGTCCCCCGCGAGCCCGGGGC
>JALYYW010000184.1 GCA_030946085.1 Actinomycetota bacterium | reverse complement strand
CCCCAGCGCCTCCAGCGAGGCCGCGATCTCCGGCGCCGCCCCGACCTCCCATCGCAGGCCGAGCGCTTGGTCGTGGAGCGTCGCGGCGCGCCTCGCCTCGCCGCCGGCCCGCGCGAGCTGGCCGAGGCCGTGCAGCGCCCGGGCGATCGCGAGCTTGTTGCGCTGATCTGAGCGCTCGAGAGCCCGCTCGAACAGGGCACGCGCCCCGCTCAGGTCGCCCTCGTCGGCGGCCAGCTCGCCCATCCACTGCAGTCCTGGCACTGAGATTCCGGGGTGGGCGAGGACCTGGACCTCCTCGAGCAGCGCGCGAGCATGGCGGTGCTCGCCGAGGACGTGGGCCACCCTGGAGAGCCCCAGCAGCGGGCCGAGGACCTCGCCGAGTGGTGCAGGATCGGGCAGCGTCGCCCGCGCCTGCTCGAACAGCTCCCCCGCCCGAACGTAGTCGCCACGCCCGAGCGCTAGTGAGCCGAGCTCAGCGAGGATGTTCGAGATGAACAGGTCTTCGTCGAGCTCACCGGCGATCGCGCGCCCCTCCTCCAGGTGGGACTCGGCCTCCTCGTAGTCGCCCTGCACCGCGGCGACGAGCCCCAGCCCGGCCAGCCCGTAGCGGATACCCTGCTTGTCGCCCGCTTTGCGCGCCACCGCGAGGCACTCCTCAAAGCAAGGGCGGGCGGGTCGCATGTCGTTGACCCTGGCGCGGGCGAACCCAGCGGCACCGAGCGCGTGGGCGAGGCACCAGGTGTCGCCCGCCGCGCGGGCGAGGTCTGCGCTCTCTCGGAGGAGTTCGAGCTGCTCCGGGATGTCGTGGTAGTACGGGGAGTGTCCGAGGATCAGCAGCGCCCGGCCGGCGCCCAGGGAATCCTCGAGCTCGCGGAACGCCGCAAGGCTCTCCTCGAGCGCCGGGCGCGCGCCCTCGAGATCGCCTGCCATGTAGGCGAGGAAGCCAGCGCCCCAGAGCGCCTTGGCGCGCAGCGCCGCCGGCGCCTCGCCCCCAGCTTCCTCGCTTGCCGCCTCGAGCAGCTCGCGACCCTCGCGAAAGCGGCAGCGCACGCGCCAGAACAGGATCAGCGCGCCGGCGAGGCGCAGGGCCCACTCGCCCCGCCCGTGCGCGCGGGACCAATCCAGGGCGCAGCGCAGGTTCGCGGCCTCGGTGTCAAGGTGCTGAAGCCAGCGCACCTGCGAGGGGCCGGTGATCTCGGCCTCCGCCGTCTCGGCGAGATCGAGGTGGCAGCGGGCGTGCGCCTCCCGGATGGCGTCGGCCTCGCCCGACTCCTCCAGTCGACTGGTGGCGTACGCCCTGATCGTCTCGAGAAGCCTGTAGCGGGCGATCGGCCCGTCGGCCGTCTCCGCGACGACGAGCGAATTCGCTACGAGGCGGGCGAGCAGACCGAGGACGTTGGCGTCGTCGATCTCGCCGCCCACGCAGACGGCCTCGCAGGCGTCGGTGGAGAAACCGCCGGCGAACACGCAGGCGCGTCTCAGGAGAGCCCGCTCGGGGGTGGAGAGGAGGTCGTGGCTCCAGTCGAGCGCCGCCCGGAGGGTCGGGTGGCGGGGCATGTCGCCGCGGGTGCCCTTGGCTGGGAGGGCGAAGCGATCATCCAGGCGGCTGGCGATCTGGGTGGGGGTCAATACCTCGACGTGCGCAGCAGCCAGCTCGATCGCCAGCGGGAGCCCGTCGAGGCGCATCGCAATCTTGGCGATGGCCGAGGCCACGTCCTCGTTGAGGGGGAAGTCCGGCTGCACGGCGAGCGCGCGCTCTACGAACAGCTGCGCCGCCTCGTAGTCCATCAGCGACTCGGGCCCCGTGGACTCAGCGGCGGCCGGCACGGAGAGCGGAGGCACCCTCCAGACGTGCTCTCCCACGATCGCGAGGGGCTCCCGGCTGGTCGCCAGGACCAAGAGCCCAGCGCACTGGCGGAGCAGATGGTCGACCACCTTCGCGGACGCCTCCACCAGGTGCTCGCAGTTGTCGAGGACGAGCAGCGGCGGCCGCCGACGCAGCCGCGCGACCACCGACTCCATCAAGCTGCTCCCTGGCGACTCCTGCACCGACAGGGACGACGCCAGGGCCTGCGGAAGGAGCGACGGATCGCCGATCGGACCGAGGTCCACCAGCCGCGCCCCGCCAGGGTGGCGCTCGGCGAACGCGCGGGCCGCCTCCAGCGCGAGCCGGGTCTTGCCAACGCCCGGGGGGCCGGTGAGGGTGAGCAGGCGGGAGCGCTGTAGCAGCTCCGCCAGCTCGGAAAGCTCCCTCGCCCGGCCCAGGAAGCTGCTGACGGGTGCGGGGAGATCGTAGCTTGCCGTCTTGGCCTCGCGGGATGGCAGGGTTCCCTGCGCCGTTTGCGTCATGCAGCCTGAACTATGATCCCCCGCGCCCCGTTAGGTAAGTGCTTGGCTCACGTAGCCGAGGAGCGGCACATCAGGCGCGACGCGCGCGGAGGCCCGCTCAGGCCCGGGCGGCGGCGAGGAGGAATCCCGTTCAGCTAGCGTTGAACCGTGACCTCAGCTGAGACAGAACACGGACACGGGGACGCCGGTACGGGCGGGCTCTCGCGGCGCGAGGGGGTGGCGTGGGTGGGGGTAACCGCGGTCACGGCCGGGGTGCTGTTGCATTTGCCCATGTACATCGGCGCCGCGGGCATGGGTTATCGGCTGGCGGATATAGGTGTGGACCCTGCGATGGTGGTGGGAATGGTGTTGATCGTCCTGGGGTTGGGGGCGACGGCGTATGGGCTGTTCCCAAGAGCGGCGGTCCCGGGCGACGGGCGGGTTGCCCGCGTTCGGGTCAGGGCGCTTGATGACGCGGCGATCCGCCCGGCGCACGTGGGGCTGTTGGTGGTGATGGCGGTGGCGGTCACGATCGATGTGATGAAGCCGACGACGTTGGCCTTCGTGGTTCCGGGCTTCGCCCGCGAGTATGGGCTGAGCTCACCGGTTCACCCGGGCGGGCGTGCACCGGTGGCGTTGCTGCCGCTGGCGGGGATCGCCGGCACGGTGATCGGATCGTTCATCTGGGGGTGGCTGGGGGACCGGACCGGACGCCGGGCGTCGATCTTGCTCGCCGGAGTGCTGTTCATCGCCACGGCGATCTGCGGGTCGATTCCCTCCTATCAGCTGAACCTGGCCATGTGCTTCCTGATGGGGCTCGGGGTCGGCGGGATGCTGCCGATCATCTTCACCTTGATCGCCGAGACGATGCCCGCCCGCCACCGCGGCTGGCTGATGGTGCTGATCGGCGGAGACGTAGCCGGCGCATACATTCTCACCAGCTGGCTGTCCGCGAGGCTCGTACCCCATTACAGCTGGCGGGTCCTGTGGCTGATCGGGCTGCCCACCGGCTTGCTGCTGATCGTCTTGAACCGCTTCGTCCCGGAGTCGCCGCGGTTTCTGCTCGCTCATGGCCGCCAGGCGCAGGCGCGCGCGGTGATGGAGCGCTACGGCGCCGAGGTGGTGGCCGACGAGGATCCGGACCTGTCGGTCGAGGAGCGGGTGAGCCCCGGGTTCGCGGCGTTGTGGCGCTCGCCGTTTCAGAGCCAGACGATGGTGCTGGTGCTGCTCGGGGCGGGCGCCGGGTTGGTGTCGTTCGGGTTTCAGTTGTGGATCCCCTCGAACCTGCAGAAGCTCGGCTTCAGCGAAGTCACTGCGGATCGCGTGCTACGCGACTCGGCGCTGATCGGGTTCCCGTTCAACTTCCTGATCGCGTGGCTCTACGGCTTCTGGAGCAGCAAGAAGACGATCGCTCTGCTCGCGGGGCTCACCGCGGCGGCGCTGTTTGGATTCGCGTTGGCTGGCAATCACGTAGCGCACGACCGCACACTACTCGACGCGCTGCTGGTGATCCCGATCTGGGGGATCAGCTCGGTGCTGGCCGTGCTGGGCGCCTACAGCTCCGAGGTCTACCCGACCCGGGTCCGCTCGCGCGGAACCGGGCTGGCCGCCGGCGCGAGCAAAGCCGGCGGTGTGCTGATCATCGCGCTGGTGGCCGCGGCGGTCGCTGCACCGACGATCGCCGGTACGGCGCTGATCGGGGCGATCCCGATGACGCTCGCCGCCCTCGCCGTGCTGCGCTTCGGCGTCGAGACGCGCCAACGGGGCCTGGAGCAGATCACCGCCCACGAGCTCGCACAGGCCACGGCGCCCCAAGCAACCGTGCCGTGAGCGAATGCTTCACGCAACCGTGCGCCACCGCCCGACTGGCTAGGCCGGCCAGTTGATCTGTTCGGCCAGCTTGTCGGCGGTGAGGTCGATCAGCGCGCTGCCCTCCGCCTGGTGGTAGTTGCCATCGCCGCCCAGGGCGAGCCACCGGACGGTGCGCTGATCGGGATCGATAATCAGCAACTCCTGGACCCGATGGGCGGCGTAGAACGGCAGCTTTTCGAACGTCTGATCACCAGGAGAGAGGATCTCGATCGCCGCCGCGGCGGTCGAGAGGTACAGGCCATCTGGCGGCAAGTGGTGGAGGCCTGCGTCGGGGATCCGGTAATCCTCCGGCTCGCCGAGGTTGAACTCCGAGGATGGTTCAAGGCCGGCCGCACGCGCGGGCGGATCAAGCAGCAGCGCGAGCTGCCATTGCAGCCGGGCGTGGCGGCTGTGCGGAGCTGGAGCCATGTGCAGCACACCCTCCCACACCTCATCGCGGCGATCGACGCCAGCCCGCCGGCGTCGCTCGAGCAGCTGCTCGAACTCAGCGGGCGGAGGATCGGGAACGACAGTGCGCATGGCCGCCAATCAGCCTACAGTCCCTCGGGGTGATCAAGGGGAGCCGCCGAACTCGCCGCCGAGCCTGGCCGCGGCAGGGGAGAGTTCGGGGACGCAAGCTCCCACAGCGCAGGCTCGCCAGGAGGATGTGATGCCATACCACACGCGTGGTACGTTGCGATCGTGGTCAAGAGGACGATCTACCTGCCCGACGACTTGCGCCGAGAGCTCAAGCAGGCAGCGAAGGAGCGCGGCACCAGCGAGGCGGAGCTGATTCGCACGGCGGTCCGTCACGAGCTGCTCGGCGCGCCCGCTGGTCAAGCTGAGCGTGCGCAACAAAGGGAGCGGTTGCTTGCCGCGATGGGGACCCTCGACAGCTCGGTCTACCCGTCCGGTTACCTGGACGAGCTGCGCGCCGGGTGGCGCGGCTGATCGTCCTCGACGCGAGTGTGGCGATCGCCGCGCTTGCAGCCAACGACGCTCATCACGAGGCGGCGTCTGCCGCTCTTGCCGCGACGACAGATGACGAGCTGGTGCTCGCGGCCACAACGCGCGCGGAGATTCTCGTCGGCCCCGCTCGGGTCGGAGCCGCGGCGATGGCGGCCGCGAGGAACTTCGTCGACGGATGCGCAACCGTTCCGGTCACCGCATCGGTTGCCGACGACGTGGCGGCCCTCAAGGCGCGCCACCGCGCGCTGAGCCTGCCCGACGCGATCGCTTTGGTCGTGGCCGATGTGATCGACGCCGATGCCGTCTGGACATTCGATCGGCGCTGGAGCGGCCTCGACCCCCGAGTCACCTGCCCATGATCGAGCCGGCGTGACCAGCGTCGCGTCCCGATGGACGATCGGCGGATGCTGCGGTCAGCGCAACCGTTGAATCGGCCTGTTGGTCAACCTCGCGGTGTAGGCGTCGTCGTCGGACTGCGCGCTCACTGGTCATCCTTCGCGCTCTCGGGGGACGCCGGGAGAGCGCCTGACGGCGCGGATCCCGTATCCGCTGGTGGCCGGTCGATCGGCTCGACGAGTTCCGCCGGTTCGAGCTCGACCAGGCGGCTATGCCGCGTCCTCCACTTCGGCCTGCGCGCTGTGGCCCACAGGCCGAGGAGCGCAAGGCCGGCGAGCCCGAGCAGGAGGGCCCCGATGCGGAGCCCGTACCGAGCCGGGTCGGACAGGCGCGTCGGTGCCGTCACGGCTACTGCGGCCGCGGCGATGTCCTGCTTCTGGGTTGCTGGCGTTCCGGCCCGGGTGTCGGTCCAGGCTCCTAGCGCAAAGCGGTCCTCGGAGATCAGTCCCAACCGGCTGCCGAGGTCCGGCAGGCCTTCCCTGGCGCCAAACCCGATCCGGGAATCGAACGAGCGACTGGAGAGCGCCACGGCGTGGGTGAAGCTGTGGCCCTGATCGAAGGAGGACTGCAGCGAGACGCGCGTCGTGATGTTCGCTGGGTCTGTGCGGCGGTCGTAGTAGAGGACGTCGAGGCGGCCGTCGGGGGCGACGCCCAGCTTGGGGAGGTACTGGGAGGTGCCGTCATGGAGCCTGGTGTCGTTGACTCGCATCGGCCCCTGCCAGCGCACCGCCCCGTGGCGGAGCGTCCACAGCATCACGTCGGGGTCGCCGAACCGGCTGTCGTGGAAGGCGGCATAGATCCGGCCGGTTCGATCCACCGCCACCGAGGGGAATGGCGGGAAGTACACGATGAAGCGCGAGATCGGCACCAGCCGGTCGTCCACCAGCGACTCATCCCAGGTCGCTCCCCCGTCCCTGGAGCGAGCGAGCACGAGGCTGTACGGACCCGGATAGGGAGGACCACCCTGGCCGTTGTGCTCGCCCTCGTAGTCCAGCGTGTCCTGGCCGAGGTCGACGTAGAGCACGTAGAGCTCGCCCTTGGGGCCCACTACCGGCGACGGCGTGACCACCCGTTGGCGCGCCGGGCTGCTGACTCGCACGGGTGGGCTCCACGATGCCCCGCCGTCGTCTGAGCGTGCGGCTTGGATCGGGATTCCGGTGCTGGTGAACTTCAGGTTTGCGATGTCGCTGCTCTGGGCCTGAAGCCAGGTCAAGAACAGGCGTCCAGGCTTGACCGGGTCCGCGGCCAGGCGAACCTGAAAGGCGAGGGGGCCGAGCACTTCCCTGGGAGCAGACAGCGTGCGCCCGTCGTCCTTGGAGGTCGAGAGCCACACGGCGTGGGGACGATTGCCCGACCCGTTGAGCGTGACGAAGATCAGATACAGGGTGCCGTCGGCCGAGAAGGCGACATCCGGGGCCCAGCACTTGGCCTCTGCCCCCGTCGGGGCGGGAATCGGAGTCTGGCTCCAGCTGGCTCCGCCATCGGAGGAGACGTGCAGCGAGCACGAGAAGAACGGCGTGTCGATCCGGCTCGAGACCACCAGATTGCCAGGCCGCACCGGATCTTGGACCAGCGTCGGGGAGTTGTGGGCGCTGATGTCCGAAGCGACGCTGGCGCCCGCGTTGACCGGCGCGTCATGACCGACGACGCTGACCCTCCCCGGGCGACCGAACGCCGCCGAGAGCACCATCGCACCGACCGCGACGAGCAGCAGCGATGCGCCGAGTGCTGCTGAAAGCATCGAGGCCTGCCGCCGCTGGCGGTCGGGCCTGTCCTCGGCGCTCGCTACATCGTCTGCGGGTGGGGGCTCAGCAACTATGGATCGAGACGCAGCGGGACTAGCCTCGGGCGGGTCGCCCCGCCGGGCTTTCATCTATCGCTCAGTCGCTCTGCCACCGGTACGCGTGGACTTCGACGCTGCCGCCGTACGGCGCCGGGCCACCGTGACCAGAACCCCGCCAAGCACGCCGACGAGGCCAAGGCCGAGGATCACCA
This sequence comes from Actinomycetota bacterium, assembly GCA_030946085.1. GTDB lineage: Bacteria > Actinomycetota > Thermoleophilia > Solirubrobacterales > Solirubrobacteraceae > Palsa-465. Next base: position 15,340 of record JALYYW010000184.1, on the reverse strand, counting down.
TGCCGATCAGCACCTGCGAGCTGAGACCGCCGCCCTGGGCCGAGGAGGAGGCCGCTGCGGCGGCAGAGACGGGTGACCTCGCCGCCGATGCCCCAAACCCGCTCCACACGTCGCTGGTTGCGCTACGCGGTGAGGGAGCGGTCGCGTGAGCGGGATGACGCGCTGCGTGCGCCCGCGCCCTGGTCCTCGGTGCGGTTGAGCTGGCGAACACCGCGTGACCACCCTGGTAGGTGACGCCCGCGGTCGCGCCTCTGACCCGGACAGCCAGAGCACTGGAGCCAAACGACGACGCGCCGGCGCTACCGGAACCGCCCGTCGCGCCAGAGCCGCCCGCCGCGCCAGAGCCAGAGCCCGAGCCAGAACGGCGTGCAGCGCCGCCAGCGCCTTGCCCGGCGCTAAGCAACCGTGCCCCGCTCACCGTGTTGGACGATGCGGATGAGCCCGCCCCGCTAGTCGAGCCGGCGGCGGCGGGAGAACCCGCACCCGAAGTCGAGCCCGCACCAGCGGGGGAGCCCGCAGGAGAGCCCGAGCCGGCACCGGATCCCGGACTGACCGGGGCTGGAGTGACCGGAGCCGGGGAAGCTGGAGAAGGCGTTGGGTGGGGCGTGGGGGGCGGAGCCGGTGTGGAGGGCAGCCCGAAGTCCCCTCCGGTGCACGCCCAGGCGACGCTTGCCACCGCCAGAGCCGATGCCGCAACGACCAGCGTCGCCAACCAAAAACTACGCGCTCGTGTACCCATGATTGAAACCCGCCTCGCCGCTCGTTGCTCCGAGCCGTTTCGAAGAACCCGGAAGATTCCTTACAGCATATACCAAATCGCGCGCGTAGGTCCAGCGCGACCCACAACCGCGAGCTTGGCGGAGCCTCCGTACGTCCGCGGATACGCTCTGCTCCGTGTTACAAGGCCAAAGTGACGCGGCGACCGAGCGCCGTCACCGCATCGGGCGCCTGGCTTGAGGCGAGCCGCGTTCACTGCCGTGGTGATCGTCTGGCTGGCGGCACTTCTCTCTGCTTCACCGGCCGGCGCTGAACCTCCTGGCGCGCCGCTGGTCCGGCTGGCGTTTCCCAGCTACGACGGCACGCTGACGCCGTATACCTTCACGCTGGGCTACCCGCTGGTCACGCTGATCTACGACACGCTCCTCTGGCGCGACGTGGACGGCACCCCGCGGCCCTGGCTCGCGCGCTCGGTGCAGCGATCGGGCGGCGGTCGGCGGCTGACGATCATCCTGCGAAAGGGCGTTCGCTGGCAGGACGGCCGGCCGCTCACCGCCGATGACGTCGCCTTTACCTTCCAGTTCGTAGCCGCCCACTTCCAGCCGCGCTTCACGCCCGAGCTCGGCGACGTCGAGGGCGTCCATGCGACCGGCCCCCTGACCGTGAGCATCGACCTGCGCCACGTGTCGCTTGGCTTCGAGGACCAGCCGCTGGCGGATCTGCCGATCCTGCCCAGGCACCTGTGGCAGCGGCTCCTCCCAGGCCAATTGGCCCCTCCGGGCCTTCCCGTGGGGAGCGGGCCCTACCGCCTGGTGCGCGCACACCCGGCGACCGGATACGTCTTTGCCGCAAACCACGCCTACTTCCAGGGGGCTCCCACGGTGGAGCAGATCCGGGTCCCGATCATCCACCAGGAGCAGGGCGCCTACGATGCCCTGCGCCAACGACGGGTCGACATGCTGCCCTTCAGCCTGCCTGTCGAGCCCGCGGCGGAGTTCGGGGCCGCGTTCGGAATCGCCCTGCGCACCGGTCCGCTCTACACCGGCACCGCGCTGCTGCTGAACCTCCGGCGTGCCCCCTTTGACCGCCTTTCGGCGCGCCGCGCGGTGGCCGACGCGCTGGACCTCGGACGGATCGTGCGAAACGTCGGACCGGCTGCCGCCGCAGTGCAGGGTTACATCCACCCGGCCTCTCCCTGGGCCTCCGGCGCCACCCTTCACCGCTTCGACCCCAGCTCGGCCCAAGCCGCGGTGTCCAGCCTCCGGCTGCCCACGATCCGCGTGCTGGCCCCCCAGAGCGATCCGGTGAGGCTCGAGGCCGGCAGGCAGGTCGTGCTGGCCCTGCGTCGAGTGGGCGCCAAAGCGACGCTCACGAAGCTCTCGAGCGCGGCGCTGAGCCAGGCGATCGGCGAGGACGGCTCCACGCCGAGCTTCGACGCCGCGATCAGCGGCACCTCTCCGCTGGCCTCCTACGACCCGGGGTTCTTGGCCGCCCTGTTCGGAGCAGATTCCCAGGCCGCTGCGCTCAACTTCAGCGGATACCGCAGTCCGGCGTTCGACGCTCTCGCACAGCAAGTTGCCTCCGCGCCCGATCACCGAGCGCGTCGCGGGTTGGCTGGAGCCGAGCTGCGTCTGCTCGCCAGCGATCTCCCGGTGATCCCGCTGTTCTTCTCCCAAGGGATCTTCGCCTATCGCCCCGCGATCTACGACGGCTGGGTGTTCGTCAAGGGCACGGGCATCCTCGACAAGCGCTCGTTCCTCCCCGGCCAGGCCTCTCCGCGCGGTGGATCGCAGGGCAGCGGCGTCACGGCTCCGGCTGGCTCGGGCTCGGGCTCGGGCTCGGGCCTGGACCTGGTGAACGTCGGGTCGCTGATACTCGCGGCGATCGTCGTCGTGCTGGCGGGGATCGCGCTCCTGAGCAGGCGCTCGACGGGGCGGCGCTAGAGGTTGACCGCCACGTACTTGGTCTCCAGGTACTCCTCGATCCCCTCCGAGCCACCTTCGCGGCCGAAGCCCGAGTGCTTGACTCCGCCGAACGGCGCGGCGGCGTTGGAGACCATGCCCTGGTTCAGGCCGACCATCCCGGTCTCCAGCCGCTCGACGACGCGCAGCGCACGCTTCAGGTCACGCGTGTAGACGTAGGCGACGAGGCCGAACTCGGTGTCGTTGGCGGCTGCCACCGCCTCATCCTCGTCCGCGAAGCCCTTGACCGGCGCCACCGGCCCGAAGATCTCCTCCTTGAGCAGGGTGGCGTCGTCGGGCACGTCGGCCAGCACGGTGGGCTCGTAGAAGTAGCCGGTCCCCTCACGGGAGTGCCCGCCGACGAGGGCGTTGGCGCCACGCCCGACGGCGTCCTGCACCAGCTCCGCGACCTTGTCTCGTTGCTTGGAGTCGATCAGCGGACCGACCTCCACGCCCTCCTCGGTGCCGCGGCCGACCTTCATCTCTCCGATCTTCTCGGCCAGCTTCTGCGCGAACTGATCGGCGACGGCGTCGGCGACATGGAAGCGGTTGGCGGCCGTGCAGGCCTCGCCGATGTTGCGCATCTTGGCCATCAGCGCGCCCTGAACCGCGTCGTCCACGTCGGCGTCGTCGAACACGATGAAGGGGGCGTTACCGCCGAGCTCCATCGACAATCGCAACAGGTTCTCCGAGGCCTGCTCCATCAGCTTGCGACCGACCTCGGTGGATCCGGTGAAGGAGAGCTTGCGCAGCCGGGGGTCGGCGATCAGCGGCCCCATCGTCTCACCCGAAAAGGATGCGGTGATCAGGTTCAGCACGCCCTTGGGCAGCCCGGCCTCCTCCAGGATGCCGACCAGCATCAGCATCGACAGCGGCGTCTGCTGCGCGGGCTTGACGACCATCGTGCAACCCGCGGCGATCGCCGGTCCGATCTTGCGGGTCCCCATCGCCAAGGGGAAGTTCCACGGCGTGATCAGCAGGCAGGGCCCCACCGGCTGCTTCATCGTCAGCAGGCGGCCCTGGCCGTTGGGTGTCACCGCATAGCGGCCGTCGATCCGGACCGCCTCCTCGGCAAACCAGCGGAAGAACTCGGCGCCGTAGGCGATCTCGGCCTTGGACTCCGCGATCGGCTTGCCCATCTCCAGCGTCATCAGGAGCGCCAGCTCGTCGGCGCGCTCGGTGATGGCCTCAAACGCGCGCCGCAGGATCTCACCTCGCTCGCGCGGAGGGTGGTGGCTCCACTCGGGGCCCGCTTGCGCCGCCGCGTCGAGCGCCGCGCGGGCGTCCTCGGCCGAGGCGTCGGCGACATCGCAGAGCGACTCCTCGGTGGCGGGATCCTCGACGGCCAGGGTTCCCTTGGCGCCGTCTCGCCACTCCCCGGCGATGTACAGCTGCTTGGGGACCTGATCCAGGATGCGCTGCTCTTCTGAGGGGCTGATCGTGGCCATGGCCCGAACTTACCCCGCGTCCGCGGTGCTCAACAGGCTCTCGGTCACGGGTCGAAGAGGGCGGTAGGCTGACGCGGTGAAACCAGTGAGCCTCGCTGCGACGCTCGCCTGCGGGCTCGGTCTCTTGGGCGGGTGCGGGTCCTCCCGGACGGTGACGATCGAGACCACGACGACATCAAGGACCGCCACGTCCGTTCCCAGCCAGTCAAGCGGTCCGGCTCGGACCCCGGCCGGCGCGCCGATAGCCACGGCGCCGCCGGTCCACCTCGCCACCTTCCGCTCTCCGAGCGGCAACCTCGGCTGCCAGCTGATCGGCGGCTCCGCGCGCTGCGACATCCGCCGCCGCTCGTGGTCGCCGCCGCCGCGCCCGGCGAGCTGCCCGAGCCAGGTCGACTTCGGGCAGGGGCTGGAGATCTCCTCCGGCCAGTCCCGGATCGTCTGCGCCGGCGACACCGCCCTGAACGCCTCCGCGCCGCCGCTGCCCTACGGCCGTGACACGGACTCGGTTGGCTTCAGCTGCTCCAGCCGCACGACTGGGATCACCTGCACCAGCTCGACCACGCGCCACGGCTTCTTCATCTCCGCCCAGAGCTACAGGCTGTTCTGAGCCTTACGCGGCCTGGGGCAGGGACGCCGGCTCCAGCGCCACCTCCAGCACCTCGTCGATCGTCATGGCAAAGTGGAACCTCATCGCGGTGCGCACCTCCTGGGGCACGTCGTCGAGGTCGCCACGGTTGCGCTCGGGCAGAACGACCTCGGTCAGCCCGGCGGCGTGAGCGGCCAGCACCTTCTGCTTGACACCTCCGATCGGCAGCACCCGGCCCTGCAGGGTGACCTCACCGGTCATGCCGACGGTGTGCCGGACCGGCCGGCCGCTCAGCAGTGAGGTGAGCGCCGTCACCATCGTCACGCCGGCGCTGGGGCCATCCTTGGGGATCGCCCCGGCGGGGACGTGGACGTGGAACGAGCGGTCCTCAAACGTCGTCGGCTCGACGTCGAGCTCAGCGGCATGGCCGCGCACGTAGGAGAGCGCGATCTGCGCGGACTCCTTCATCACGTCACCCAGCTGTCCTGTCAGGGTGAGGCCGGGCTTGCCCTGCATCGCGGTGGCCTCGACGAACAGGACGTCTCCGCCGGCGCCCGTCACCGCCAGCCCCGTCGCCACACCGGGCACCGCCGTGCGGATCGCCGACTCCTGGAAGTGGCGCTGGCGCCCGAGGGCGTCACGTACCGCCTCCAGGCCCAGCTGCACCGGCGCCGTGGCCGTGCCCGCGGCGATCTTCGTCGCGGTCTTGCGCAGCAGCGTTCCCAGATCGCGCTCCAGCCCGCGGACGCCGGCCTCACGCGTGTACTCGATGGTGATCGTGCGCAGCAGCTCGTCGGAGGCATCGACCTCCTCCTCGCGCAGGCCGTTTCGCTCCAGCTGCCGCGGCCACAGGTAGCCGCGGGCGATCGCGACCTTCTCGGAGGTCGTGTAGCCGTCGAAGCGGATCACCTCCATGCGGTCGAGCAGCGGTCCCGGAATCGAGTCCGCGACGTTGGCGGTGGCGATGAACAGCACGCCGCTGAGGTCGAGCTCGACGTCGAGATAGTGGTCCCGGAAGGAGTGGTTCTGCGCGGGGTCCAGGACCTCCAGCAGAGCCGAGCTGGGATCGCCGCGCCAGTCGGCACCGACCTTGTCGACCTCGTCGAGCATGATCACCGGATTCATCGTGCCGGCGTCCCGCAGGGCGCGCACGAGCCGCCCCGGTAGGGCGCCGATGTAGGTGCGCCGGTGGCCGCGGATCTCGGCCTCGTCACGCACGCCGCCCAGCGACATCCGCACGAACTCGCGCCCGGTGGCCCGCGCGATCGACTCGCCGATCGAGGTCTTGCCGGTGCCGGGGGGTCCGATCAGCGTGAGGATCGCGCCCGAGCGCCGGTCCTCGGTGATCCCGCGCTCCTGGCGGAGCTTCTTGACCGCGATGTACTCCACGATCCGGTCCTTGACGTCCTCCAGGCCCGCGTGGTCGGCATCGAGCACCTCACGCGCATGCTGGGGATCCAGGCGCTCCTGCGAGCGCTGGCTCCACGGCACCGCGATCAGCCAGTCCAGGTAGGTGCGGATCATGCTCGACTCGGCGCTCTGCTCGCCGATCCGCTCGAGCCGCCCCACCTCCTTCTCGGCCTGCTCGCGCACGGCCTCGGGCATGTCGGCCTCGGAGATCTGGGTGCGGTACTCCTCCACCACGGAGGCATCGTCCTCGCCGAGCTCCTTGCGGATCGAGTCCATCTGCTTGCGCAGGAAGTAGTCTCGCTGCTGCTTCTCCGCCCCGGATTCCACGTCGTCGCGGATCCGCTTGCGGACCTGCAGCTCGGCCAGGCGCTCGCGCTGGTAGCCGAGGGCCAGCTCCAGCCGCTCGGTCACCTCGACGGTCTGGAGCAGCTTGGACTTCTGCGCATAATTGAGATCGGGTGAGTAGCCGGAGGTGTCGGCCAGCGGGCCCGGCTCGGTGATGCTGCGCAGAAACGCGGCGATCCGGCCGTCGTCGCCGCGGACCTCGAGGATCTCCTCCACCACGGCACGGTACTCGCGCTCCAGGTTGCGGGTGCGCCCGTCGACGGGCACGGTGTCGGGGCGTTCGTCGACCTCGACGAACAGGCGCCCGTCGGGCATCGTGTGGGCGGCCCCGGCGACGCCGCGGTGCAGGCCGGTGAGCGTGACGGCGCGCGCTCCCCCGGGCAGCCCCACGTGATCGGAGACCTCGGCGACGGTCCCTACGCCGGCGAACTCCTGCTCATGGCGGGGGACCAGCAGCACTTGACCCTCGTCGCCGGCGTCGACGGCGAGCGTCACGGACATGCCCGGGAAGACGACGGCTTCGTCAAGCGGGACCAGAAGAAGGCGTGACATCTGGGTTCACTTTCGCTAGGAGCTTACTGAAGATAAGCAGATCCTAGCATGAGCGGCCCCCCCGCCCAATTCCAGGATCTCAGTGCAGAAGGCTGAGATTATTGCAGGCCCGGGGACTGGGAGGGCATGAATCCCCGGGGACGAGCCTAGATGCGTTTCTTGACAGCGGCGACGCCGGCTATACGATGCAGCAGAGAGCGCCAGGGTCTTTGGGGGGCGCCTAACGGAGGAGGAGCCCGATGGACACTGGAAATCGCTGTAGGGGCGGAGCGCGGGCGGCGCTTGTCACAGCCGCGGTGACGCTGGGGCTTGTCGCTCCGGCGAGCGCCGGCGCCTTCGCCCTGCCGAGCACCACCGACAACCTGCAGCCTCCCGCTGTTGCCGTTGACCCCTCGGGCACTGCCTACGTGGCCTGGTGGGACAAGGCCACCTCCACCTCCAGCCAGGATCAGTTCGCCGTCTGTGCGCTGCCTGCCGGCGCGTCGTCCTGCGCGCACCTCACGGACGTGCCGGGACCCGTGGGTCTGACCACCGGTCCGCAGGGGTATCTGTTCATCGACTCGCTGGGCGATCCGGAGCTGATCATCAACGAGCACAACGGGTCCGCGGCCCAGTCGGTGGAGCACGTCTCCACCAACGGTGGAGCCACGTATACCGTGACTAACAAGATCGGCGATACGACGCTCAGCAGCGCGGCGCTCGATCCCGCGATCGGCGTCCTCTTCGGCGCGTCGCACATTTCGATCGGCAGCCCGTCATATGACGTAGCCGGGACCGCCTCCGAGCTCGGGCTCACCGCGCCTCCCGACTATGTCGCGCCGTTCGTGCCCCTCCCCGGGGGTCAGCCGACGAGTACGGCCTCGGCCGTGAGCGACACCGCGTCGGCGATCAATGTGGCTCACGCCTGGAACAGCGGGCTCTCGACCTCGGCCGGTGGGGCCAGCTACGCCTACTATTCCGGGCCGGCGCTGAAGGGAAAGTCGGCCGCGACGGTGCTCAGCAACGCCGGCAGCAACGCAAACTGGAAGGTGGGGACGCTGTCCGACGGCGGCGGCGACCTCTCGCTCGCCGGTGGCCCCGCGGGGATCTTCCTCAGCGAGGGAAACGGGGTCGGGGCCAGCCGACTGCCCGTGATCCGCGCGTTCACCGGCTCCGGGTTCGGCGCGCCCTTCGCCGAGGAGTGCGGTGACACCGCCCGTTACGGCGCCGGGCTGCAGTCCAGCGATCTGTTCGAGGATCCGGTCTCGGGCGCCCTGCACTACTTCTACATCGAGTCCACCGGCAGCGTGACGGATATGCGCTACACGGAGCTGGCCGGCGGCACGCAAAGCCCTCCGGTGACGGTGGCCGAGCAGGGCTCCAGCGGGTCCGCGATCTATCCCCGGGTGGCTTCGAATGGATCGGGACATCCGGGACTGGCGGTGTGGGTGAACGAACCCTCCGGCGGAAGCGCCGCCACGGTCAACGCGGGCTGGTTGCCGGCGGTGGCGCTGACTGGCTGCCCGTCCACGACCCCCCCGCCCCCCGGTGGCGGCAAGACCCCGCCGAAGCCGGTCACCGTCACCACCAACCTCGGCGACCAGCAGATCGCCCTGACGGCCCCGTCACCGAGCGCCTGCAACCCCTCGAATTCCTCGCTGGCGGTGAAGCTGAGCGCCAAGTCCCTGGCTCACGGCAAGAAGGGCAGCCAGCAGAAGTTCAAGCAGGCCGCCTTCTACATCGACAAGGGCGTGGCGCACAAGCACAAGGTCAAGGTGGCCCACCAGAAGCACAAGTTCCACACGGTGACCACCTACGGCGCCAATGCGATCGCCAAGCACCTGCCGGCCAGCCTGCACCTGTCGCTGGCCCACCTGAAGGCGGGCAAGCACACGCTCACGGTGAAGGTCTCCTTCACCCACACCGTGCGCAAGCGCCACCACAAGCTCACGATCACCAGCACCAAGAACATCAAGGTCACGTTCACGGTCTGCTGAGGACACGCCACCGGGTCGCCGGTTCTGGGATGATCTCGGCAATGCCAGATCGAGACAGCACCACTCCGGAGCCGGCGCACGACGTGCTCGCCGCCGACGAGTTCGCGGTTCCCGCGCCCGACCCCGAGCTCCACCACCACGGGCCGGTACAGCTGCCCGAGGACCCGGCGGGCGAAGTCGAGCCTCACGACGTGCTGGCCGCGGAGGAGTTTCCCATGCCCGCGCCCCGGCGCGGGCCGGCCGTGGCCCTGGCCGAGCGGCGGGGTGGGTATGGCCGCCTTGCGCTGGAGGTGGCGGCCGGGCTGCTCCTGGCGCTCGTCATCGGGCGCCGCCGTCGCCCGTAGCGGCGCTTTGTCACTCTTCTGGCACACGGCGTGACCCACACGTAACGCCTTCCCTGCCACGCTCGTGGCGTGGTGAATTCTGGTGTCGCATGTGGCCCCTCAGGTTCGCCACGGGGCGCCATGTTGGCGAGGCTGGCGGCCCGCCAGCACGGTGTCGTGGGCGTGCGACAGCTATACGCGCTGGGCTATCCGCGCAGGACGATCGCCAGGGAGGTGGAACGCGGGAGCCTGCACCGGCTTCATCGCGGCGTCTACGCCGTCGGCCACGCGCGGCTGAGTAGCCGCGGGCACTGGATGGCGGCGGTGATCGCCTGCCGCTCGGGAGCGGTCCTCAGTCATCATGCCGCGGCGGCGCTATGGGATCTGCGCCACGGGTCCACGCGGCTGATCGATGTCACCGCTGGTGGCCACTCGCCGCGTCAGGTGAGGGGCGTGCGCTTCCACGCCGTCAGGAGCCTGCACCCGGAGGACACGGCGATCCGCGACGGCATCCCCGTGACCTCCGTGGCGCGGACGCTGCTCGACCTGGCCGAAGTGCTCCACCCCCAGCGGTTGCGGCTGGCCCTGGAGGCGGCCGAACGGCAGGGGCTGTTGGACGCGCCGGCGCTGGAAGCCATGCTGGAGCGAAATCCTGGCCGACACGGGATCAAGCCGCTGCGCCGGGCGCTCGCGGCGCACAACGGCTCACCGCCGTGGACTCAGTCGGAGCTGGAGCGCGCGTTCCTGGTGCTGATCCGCCAAGCGGGCTTGCCCGAGCCGCAGTGCAACGTGCTGGTGGAAGGGGAGCTGGTCGACTGCTTCTGGGCGCAGGGCCCGCTTGTCGTGGAGCTCGACGGTTACGCGTTCCATCGCACGCGCAGAACCTTTGAGGCCGACCGCCGCCGGGACACGAAGCTTCAGCTCGCCGGGATCCCGGTGCTGCGCTTCACGCAGCCGCGAGTCAAGCACGAGCCGCACCAGGTCCTCAGCGTCGTGTCGAGGATGCTCAGCGTTCGCGGGCCGGGGCCAGGTCGGTGATCGTTCCCTCGGCGAGCTCGGCGGCAAAGCCGACGGTCTCTGACAGGGTGGGGTGGGGATGGATCGTCAGCGCCAGGTCCTCGGCCACCGCGCCGAGCTCCAGCGCGTGCACCGTCTCGGCGATCAGCTCGCCGGCGCCGAGGCCGACGATCCCGGCGCCGAGCAGGCGGTGCGTCCCCGGCTCCACCAGCAGCTTGGTCAGCCCGTCCTCGCGGCCCAGCGACAGCGCCCGCCCGGAGGCCGCCCAGGGAAACACCGCGACCTCGTATTCGATGCCCTGAGCCCGCGCGGCGGTCTCGTTCAGGCCCATCCACGCCACCTCGGGATCGGTGTAGGCCACCGCGGGAACGGTCCGGGCATCGAACCCGGCCCCCGCCACACCCGCGATCACCTCGGCGGCGGCCTTCCCCTGGTGGGAGGCCTTGTGCGCCAGCATCGGAGCGCCGGCGACGTCGCCGATGGCGTGGATCCACGGGACCCCCGTGCGCAGCTGGTCATCGACGGCGATGAACCCGTTGTCCTCCACCGCGACGCCGGCCGCGCCGGCATCCAGGAGGTGGCCGGCCGGCCGCCGACCGACCGCCACCAGCACCTGATCGAAGCGCTCCGTGGCGCCGGTGGAGAGCTTCACCTCCAGTCCGTCCTGCAGCGCGTCCACCGAGACGACTTCCGTGGAGGTGTGGATCGTCTCGTAGCGGCCCGTGATCCGCTTGTGCAGCGGCGCCACCAGGTCGGGGTCGCAGCCGGGGATGAGCTGGTCCAGCAGCTCCACCACCGTGACCCGGGAGCCGAGGGCGTCGTAGACGGTGGCCATCTCCAGGCCGATGATCCCGCCGCCGATGACCAGCAGCCGCCCCGGGATGGAGGTGGGGGAGAGGGCGGCGGTAGAGTCGACCACACGGGGATCCTCCGGCAGGAACGGCAGCTGCGCCGCCTCCGAGCCGGCGGCGATGACGCAGTGCTCAAAGGTGATCTCACGCTCGCCGGCGCGCAGCGAATGGGGTCCGGTGAACCTCGCCTCGCCACGCACCACCTCCACCTGACGCTGTCGCGCGAGTCCCGCGAGGCCGCCGGTGAGCTTGGCGACCACCCCGTCCTTCCAGGCGAGCAGCGCCGGCAGGTCGATCTCCGGGTCGCCGAAGCGGATCCCGCGCTCGCGCATCTCCTGCGCCTCGGCCAGCACGCGGGCGGCGTGCAAGAGCGTCTTGGAGGGGATGCAGCCGACGTTCAGGCACACACCTCCCAGGCGCTCGTCGCGCTCCACCAGGATCGTCTTCAGGCCGAGGTCGGCGGCGCGAAACGCCGCGGTGTAGCCGCCGGGGCCGGCGCCGATCACGACCACCTGAGCCTCGGGGGAGCCGCGAGTGCCCGCCGAGGCGGCCGTCGGCTCGGGCTCCCCGGCCGGCTCGGGCTCACCGGTCGCCTCGGGCTCCCCGGCCGGCTCACCGCTCGCCTGGCGCTCCAGGTCCAGCAGCACCGTCCCCTCCGCCACGCGATCCCCGACCTGCACCCGCAGACCCGAGACGACGCCGGCAAACGGTGCCGGCACGTCCATCGTGGCCTTGTCTGACTCCAGCGTGACCAGCGGATCCTCAGCCGCCACCGAGTCCCCCGGCGCGACGTGGATCTCGATCACCGGCACGTCGGTGAAGTCGCCGATGTCCGGTACCGGGACCTCGGTCGCTGTCATAGCAGCGCTCGGCGCAGATCGCCGAGCAGGCCCGCGAGATGGGTCACGAAGCGAGCTGCGGCCGCGCCGTCGACCACGCGGTGATCGTAGGAGAGCGACAGCGGCAGCATCAGCCGGGGGATGAACTGCGCACCGTCCCACACGGGCTTGGTCGCGGCGCGGGTGGCGCCGAGGATCGCCACCTCGGGGGCGTTGACGATCGGTGTGAACGACGTCCCGCCGATCCCCCCCAGCGAGGAGATGGAGAACGTCCCGCCGGTGATGTCGGCCGGACCCAGCTTGCCTTCACGCGCGCGCGCGGACAGGCGAGCCAGCTCGGCGGCGATCTCCAGCAGGCCCATGTGGTCGGCGTCGCGGATCACCGGGACCACCAGCCCCTGCGGCGTGTCGGCGGCGAAGCCGATGTTGACGTAGCGCTTGAGCACCAGCTCCTCACCATCGAGGGAGGAGTTGAAGTCCGGGAAGGCCTTGAGCGCCGCCGCACACGCCACCACCAAGAAGGCGACCATCGTCACCTTGACCTCCTGCTCGGCGTTCAGCTGCCGCCGCCACGCCTCCAAATCGGTGATGTCGGCCTCGTCGTTGTGCGTGACGTGCGGGATCATCACCCAGTTGCGGGCGAGGACGGGAGCGGAGATCCGCTGGATCCGGGTCCGGGGGGTGCGCTCCACCGGGCCGAACTTCTCGTAGTCGATCGATGGCCAGGGCGCCAGCGAGAGCCCCAACCCGGGGCCGGCCGCCGCAGGCGGGGCCGGCCCTCCTGCACCTGATTCCTCCACGTCCTGACGGGTGATCCGGCCGCCGCGTCCGGATCCGCTCACCTGCGTGATGTCGACTCCGCGCTCGCGCGCCAGGCGTCGGGCGCTGGGGCTGGCGTGGATCGGACCAGCCGCCCGGGAACCCTGAGCGGGCGCGGCTTCGGGCTCACGCTCAGGCTCCGGCGGCTCGGCCGCCAGGGCACCGGCCACCGTGTCCGGGGCGCTGGACTCATCCGGAGCCCCGCTGGAGGCCGCCGCGGAGGCCCTGGAGGCCGCGGCGCCGTCGGCGCCGGGCGCCATCGTCAACAGCAGCGTCCCCTGCGAGACCCGATCGCCCACCTGCACGTGGAGCTCGTGGATCTCCCCGGCGAACGGCGCAGGAACATCCATCGTCGCCTTGTCTGACTCGAGTGTGAGCAGGGGGTCATCGGCGCCCACCGCGTCGCCGGGCCCGACGAGGACCTCGATCACCGGCACGTCGTCGAAGTCGCCGATGTCAGGCACTTCGACCGAGATCACCTCCGTGGCGCTCATACGCTCGTCGGCATCGCCGCCTCCGGGTCGATCCCGAAGCGCTCGATCGCCTGCTCCACCCGCTCGGAGGGAAGCCGGCCGGCGTCGCAGAGCTCCTTGAGCGCCGCGAGCGCCACGAACTGGCGGTCGACCTCGAAGAATCGCCGCAGCGCCCCCCGGGTGTCGCTGCGACCGAAGCCGTCGGTGCCCAGGACGCGGTAGGGGCCCGGCACCCACTGGCGGATCTGATCGGCGTAAGCGCGGATGTAGTCCGTGGCCGCCACCGCCGGGTCACCGGAGTCACCCAGGCATTCGGACACGTACGAGCTGTGCGCCTGCGCCTGCGGGTGCAGCATGTTCCAGCGCTCGGTCTCGATCCCGTCCCGGCGCAGCTCGGTGAACGAGGTGACGCTCCACACCTCAGCGGCGACGCCGAAGTCCTCCTCCAGCAGCTCGGCGGCCAGCAGCACCTCGCGCAGGATCGTGCCCGACCCCAGCAGCCGCACCCGGGCCCCGTCGCCGGTTGCCTGCCGCACCCGATACATCCCGCGCAGGATCCCCTCCTCGCTGCCGGACGGCAGGGCGGGATGGTGGTAGTTCTCGTTCATCAGCGTGAGGTAGTAGAAGACGTCCTCCTGCTCGACGCACATCCGGCGCAGGCCGTCCTGCACGATCACCGCCACCTCGTAGCCGTAGGCCGGGTCGTAGGCGCGGCAGTTGGGCACCACCGAGAAGAGCACGTGGCTGTGGCCGTCCCCGTGCTGGAGTCCCTCGCCGTTGAGGGTCGTGCGTCCGGCGACGCCCCCGAGCAGGAACCCGCGCGCGCGGCTGTCGCCCGCCGCCCAGATCAGGTCACCGACCCGCTGGTAGCCGAACATGGAGTAGTAGATGTAGAAGGGCACCGTCTGCGCGCCGTGGGCGCTGTAGGAGGTGCCGGCGGCGATGAACGAGGAGACCGAGCCCGCCTCGGTGATCCCCTCCTCCAGAATCTGGCCGCGCTCCTCCTCCTTGTAGAAGCTCAGCTGCTCGGAGTCCTGTGGGCTGTAGCGCTGGCCGAAGGGCGAGTAGATCCCGACCTGGCGGAACAGCCCCTCCATCCCGAAGGTGCGCGACTCGTCGGGGATGATGGGCACGATCCGCGGGCCGATCTCCTTGTCGCGCAGCAGCGCCGCCAGCACCCGCACAAAGGCCATCGTGGTGGAGATCTCACGCTCGCCGGAGCCCTCCAGCTGACCCTTGAAGGTCTCGAGTGGCGGCACGGGCAGCGACTCCGGCGCCTGGCGCCGGCGGACAGGCAGCGACCCTCCCAGTGCCGCTCGGCACTCCCGCAGATACTGCATCTCGGGAGATGCTTCAGGCGGCTTGAGGTACTCCGCCTCACGCACCTGCGCGTCGGTCAGCGGCAGCTCGAAGCGGTCCCGGAACATCAACAGCGCGTCCTCGGTCATCTTCTTGGCCTGGTGGGTGGTCATCTGCCCCTCGCCCGAGGCGACGCCCATCCCGTAGCCCTTGATCGTCTTGGCCAGGATCACGGTCGGCTGGCCGCGATGGCGGACCGCCTGGTGGTAGGCGGCGTAGACCTTCTGCTGATCGTGCCCGCCGCGGTTGAGCAGCCAGATGTCCTCGTCTGACATGTCCGCCACGCGCTCGGCCAGCACCGGGTCGCGGCCGAAGAAATGCTCGCGCACGAAGGCACCGTCGCGGGACTTGAACGTCTGGTAGTCGCCGTCGACGCACTCCTCCATCACGTGCAGCAGCCGACCGTCGGCGTCGGCGTCCAGCAGCGGATCCCAGCGCGAGCCCCAGATCACCTTGATCACGTTCCAGCCGGCGCCGCGGAAGTCCGACTCCAGCTCCTGGATGATCTTGCCGTTGCCGCGCACAGGGCCGTCGAGGCGCTGGAGGTTGCAGTTGACGACCCAGATCAGGTTGTCGAGGCCCTCGCGGCCGGCGAGGGCGGTGGCGCCCATCGACTCGGGCTCGTCCATCTCGCCGTCGCCGAGGAAGGCCCACACCTTGCGCT
>JALYYW010000161.1 GCA_030946085.1 Actinomycetota bacterium | reverse complement strand
TTGGCGAACAGGCCGAGACCCTTGCGCAGGCCGAGCAGGCCCTGCTCGGGGCGGGGACGGCCCGGGTCGGTGGTGTCCCACTTGGGACCTCCCACCGCCGCCAGCAGCACCGCATCGGCTCCCCGGCAGGCCGCCAGCGTGTCCTCGGTGAGCGCGACGCCATGGGCGTCGATGCTGGCGCCGCCGAAGCGATGCTCCTCGTACTGGAGCTCGGCTCCGACCGCGTCGAGCACCTGCACAGCAGGGCCGATGATCTCCGGGCCGATGCCGTCGCCGGGGAGCAGGATGACCTTGGCGCTCATGGAGCCAGCAAGGTAGACGAACGCCTCACCAGAGCGTCACCGGTCGGGGCTGGGGGTGGTCTCGGAGCCGGCGGTCCTTGGTCACAAGCCGCCAGCCGTGCTCGAGTGCGGTCGCGTAGATCAGCCGGTCGGCGGGATCGCTGGAGAACGGGCGAGGAAGCCCAGCCGCCCTATCGGCGATCGCGGGAGTGATGGTTGTCGTGCGCACCAGGCTCGAAAGATGGTCCAGCCACCCCCTCACCGGTCCGTTCACGACGATGCGAGCGCGTTGGGCCAGCCACGCCAGCTCATACCAGGTGATGGGGGCAACCACCAGCTCATCCGCCCGGCGCAGCGCTTCGGCTGCCGTGTGGCTGAGATGCTCAGGGGCGGCTGAGAACCAGTGCAGGACGTGCGTGTCCAGCAGCAGCGTTGTCATTCACAGTTCCAGCGCTCACCGGTGCTGAAGAGCAACTCCTCCTCGACCGCGCTGCTCGCCATCCTCCGGGCGGATCCTTCGAGCGCCCGTCCCCCGCGAGCGGGTACCAGCCGCGCAAGCACGCGTCCGTGCTTGGTGATCTCGACCTCCTCGCCGGCCGAAACCTCCTCCAGCAGGGCGAGAAGCTTGGCCTTGGCCTCCGTCGCCGTCACCGTCCTGGACATATGACCACTATACCGGTCAGTGAGCTCGCCTAGCCACCATGTTGAGCCGCACGTAGTCCAGCACAAGCGGTTGCCCGGCGCGCGCCAGGACCTCCTCCAGGAAGCGCTCGCGCAGCTCCTCGGGCAGGGGATCCAGGTGGCGGACCAGGCACACGGTCGCCACGAACGGGCGCGGCTGCTCCAGGACGACCTGCTTGGGCTCCAGCCAGCACCGCACCGCGGCGAAGCCGGCCTGCTGCAGCCGCGCTGCTGTCTCCTCCGAGGAGGCGTAGTTCCACGGCCTGTGCCAGTCCACGAAGTAGCGCGCGAACGGATCCTCGTGCGCCACCGTGTCCGCCAACCGCCTGAAGGCGTCGATGTTCCCGCGCCCGCCGCACTGAGCCAGCAGGCGCCCCCCGGGCGCCAGCGCCGAGCACAGGCGGGTGAACAGCCGTCCGTGATCGCCGATCCAGTGGAAGGTGGCATTGGAGAAGATCACGTCGACCGGCTCGGGTAGCTCCAGCTCCAGCAGGTCCTGGCACAGCGCGGTGATTTGCTCACCAAGTCGGGCCTGCGTGTGGGCGACCATCGAGGGCGCCGCGTCGACCGCGTACACGTGACCACGGGGAACCCGCTGGGCGAGAACCTCGGTGACGCGGCCCGAGCCGCAGCCGGCGTCCAGCACCAGCTCGCTCCCGGCCAGCTCCAACCGCTCCAGCTGCTCCATCGCCCACCCGAACTGCGGGTCGGAGATCCGGTCGTAGGTGGAGGCGTCCCAGTCGCGCTCGCCGGGAGCCGGGTGGCTCACCTCAAAGCGTCAACGTCGTGGTGACAGGGCCCGGGCGCTCGCGCGCCTGTTCGAAGCGCTCGATCTGCGGCGCCGCCTCCAGCGTCAGCGCGATGTCGTCCAGGCCGCCCAGCAGCCGGTGCTTGATCTGGGGATCGATGTCGAAGTGGCCGCTGCCATCGGGCCAGCGCACCTCCTGGGCGGCCAGGTCCACCTGAGCCTCGCCCGCCTCCCGGATCGCGGCGCAGTCAGCCTCGCTCAGCTGTACCGGCAGCAACCCGATCTTGGTGCAGTTGGAGCGGAAGATGTCGGCGAAGCTTGGCGCGATGATGGCCTGGAAGCCATAGTCCTCCAGCGCCCAGGGGGCATGCTCGCGGCTGGAGCCGCAGCCGAAGTTCCGACCCGCCAGCAGGATCGGGTTCCGGGGCAGCTCCCACCCGGGCTGCTTTGCCCAGTCGTAGAAGAGGAACTCGCCAAACCCGGTCCGCTCCACCCGCTTGAGGAACTGCTTGGGGATGATCTGATCGGTGTCGACGTCGTCGCGGTCCAGCACCGACACGCGTCCGGTGATGGTCTCGATGGCCTTCATCGCTCTGTCCCCTCCCACTCTCGGATGTCGACGAACCGGCCCTCGATCGCGGCCGCTGCCGCCATCTGCGGGGAGACGAGGTGCGAACGAGCGCCTCGTCCCTGGCGGCCCTCGAAGTTGCGGTTGGAGGTGGAGGCGACCCGCTCGCCGGGGGCCGCGACGTCGGGGTTCATGCCCAGGCACATGGAGCACCCGGCCTCGCGCCAGTCGAAGCCGGCGCGCTTGAAGACCTCGTCGAGGCCCTCGCGCTCGGCCTGCGCCTTGACCTGCTGGGAGCCCGGGACGACCATCGCGTAGACCTCGCCTGAGACCCGGCGGCCGTCGATGACCGCGGCGGCAGCCCGCAGGTCGCCGATCCTGGAGTTGGTGCAGGATCCGATGAACACGCGGTCGAGCTTGAGCTCCTGCATCGGGACGCCGGGCTGCAGGCCCATGTACTCCAGCGCCCGCTCGTCCTGCTCGGTGCTCGGCTGGGGCACGGGCTCGGTCACCGGCACGACCATCCCGGGCGTCGTCCCCCAGGTGACCATCGGGCTGAGCGCCCCGGCGTCGACCACGATCTGTCGGTCGAACCCGGCGCCGTCCTCGGTTCTCAGCGAGCGCCAGGCGTCGGGCACCTCGGGCGGCGCCCCCGGCCGGCCGATCATCCACTCAAAGGTGGTCTCGTCGGGGGCGATCATCCCCGCCCGGCCGCCGCCTTCGATCGTCATGTTGCAGACGGTCATCCGTCCCTCCATCGACAGGGACTCGATCGCCGGACCCGCGTACTCCACCACGTGGCCGACGGCGCCCGCCACGCCGATCTGGCCGATCGTGGCCAGGATCAAGTCCTTGGCGGTGACGCCGAAGCCCAGGGCGCCCTCGTAGCGGACGCGCATCGACTTGGGCTTGGACTGCACCAGGCACTGGGTGGCCAGCACGTGCTCCACCTCACTGGTGCCGATCCCAAAGGCCAGCGCTCCGAAGGCGCCGTGGGTGGCGGTGTGGGAGTCCCCGCAGACGATCGTCATCCCCGGTTGGGTCACGCCCAGCTCCGGGCCGATCACGTGCACGATCCCCTGGTGCTCGGAGCCGAGCGAGTAGATCGGGATCCCGAACTCCTCGCAGTTGCGCTCCAGCGTCTGCACCTGCACCCGGGAGAGGGCGTCGCGGATCCTCGCCGCCACCGGAGTCCCGTCGGTGGGGACGTTGTGGTCGGCGGTCGCCAGCGTGCGGTCGGGTCGCCGGACCCGGCGGCGGGCCAGCCGCAGCCCGTCGAAGGCCTGCGGGCTAGTGACCTCGTGGACGAGGTGCAGGTCGATGTACAGCAGGCCGGGAGCGACCTCGTGGGCCTCCCAGATCTTGTCGAACAGCGTCTTGGGCATGTCTACTAGCTCCTGCGCAGGCCGGCGCTGAGGACTGCCAGCAGTACGGCATCGTCGGGTCCTGGGTTGTGAAAGTGGTGGGCGAGGTCCGCGTCGAAGGTCACGCAGTCGCCGGCCTGCAGCCGGTGTCGCTGGCTGTCGCAGACCAGGACCACCTCTCCGGATTGCACCAGGGCCGTCTCCCGGCTGCCGGGCTCGTGCATCGGTGGGTCTCCGGGTCCGCCGGTGAGCGCGCCCGGGGCGAGCGTGTGGCGGGAGAGCTCGGCGCGCTGTCCGGGCAGCGGCGGGGTGAGGATCTCGTAGCTGTGGCCCCTGACGCGGCTGGGGCCCTGACGGCGCTCGCGTCGACGTACGATCGTGACCGCGCCGTCTTCGTCCAGGCGCAGCAGCTGCGAGAGGCGCAGCTCCAGCCCGGAGGCGATCCGGCCGGCCACCTGGAGCGTGGGGCTCGTCTCCCCCCGCTCCACCTGGGAGAGCATCGGCGCGCTCACGCCGGAGCGCTCGGACAGGTCGCGCAGCGACATCGCCATCGCTTCACGAATCGCCTTTACCCGGGCACCCAGAACCGCTGGAGCTGAGGTGACTTCAGCCGTCGATGCCATACGCGTGTACGCTATCACATACGTAGCCTCGCACCGCGCGGGCACCGGCGTCAATCCAGTTGACGCCTTCTCCTCCACCTCCGTGAAGCGCTCACCGGGAGAGAGGACCTCCGCCGCAAACGCAGGTCCGCCACGCGCCCATGTTCGGCTCGTGGTGGGGTTCGCGACCCGGTGCTCTCCCGCCACCAGCTCATGGCGCATGGAGTCATTGGGCACCGTGAGCAGCTCATCGGCGGTCGTTCTCGCCACCTCCGTCGACATGACACGAGCGTACTCCGACGCTCGACCGCCGCCAATAACATCGCGAGTGATGATCTCTCGGCCGGATGTCCTCGTCCTCGGCGGTGGCGGCGTACTCGGGGAGGCGTGGATGATGGGCGTGCTGGCCGGGATCGAGGACGCGACGGGGTTCGATCTACGCCAGTGCGAGTACTTCGTCGGGACCTCGGCCGGGGCGATCGTCGGCGCGCACCTGGTGGCCGGCAAGGCGCCGCGGCGGCCCCCTCACATCGGCAGCGAGCTGGAAGTGGCCGGCAC
>JALYYW010000012.1 GCA_030946085.1 Actinomycetota bacterium | reverse complement strand
CTGCCGCTCGACGTGGTCCACGTGCATGAGCCCTTCCAGCCCAGCGCCGCCAGCGCGGCGCTGCGCCACTCCCGGGCGCTCAACGTCGGCAGCTTCCACACCCCCACCGAACGTGTCCTCTCGACCCAGCTGGCCGCCCCGCTGACGCGCCTGCTGTTCTCCCGCCTGGACGCCCGGATCGCCAGCTACGCCGCCACCGGAGATCTGCTGCAGCGGTTCTTCCCCGGCCACTACCAGGTGATCTCGCCCGGGTTCGATGCCGCCGAGGCGGTGCGCTCGGCGCCCGGCGCCCCTGGAGAGCCGGTGCGGTTGGTGATGATCGCGCAGGAGGAGCGCAGCGCGCTGCGGATGTTCCTGCGCGCGCTGCGCGGGCTGTGCACGATGTCCCCCCGGCTGCGCTGGCAGGCAACGGTGTGGGCTCCGCGGCCGCTGACCGCGCCGGCGACGCTCAGCCACGCGCTGCGCGAGCGCGTGCGGTTCCTCGGCGCGGAGGACTGCACCGCAGCGCAGGCCGTGGGGGAGGCCGAGGTCATCGTGCTGGCCTCCGCTGGGTACATCGTGGCACCGCAGACGCTCCTGCGCGCGCTCGGAGCGGGCCTTGTGCCCGTCGCCTCCCGGCTTCCCGCCTACGAGGAGCTGCTGGCCGAGGGCCGGCACGGACTGCTGTTTGAGCCCGGCGACGTGCAGACCCTGACCGCTCAGCTGGGGCGGGTGATCGGGGAGCCGGCGCTGCGCCGAGGCCTGCATGAGGGGGCGCAGGCGCTCCGGGCAACGCTCGGGTGGGACCGCGTGGCCACAGAGGTGCAGGACGTTTACGGGAACCTGCTGGCGCGCCGCCACGACGACCGCGGCTCCTCGTCTCTGCGGGCGAGCCTTCGCCAACGGCCGCTGATCGACGTCGACCTGCACATGCACACCGATCACTCCCACGATTGCGCCACGCCGGTGGAGGTGCTGCTGGCCCAGGCGCAGGAGCGGGGGCTGGGGGCGATCGCCGTGACCGACCACAACGAGATCTCCGGCGCGCTGGAGGCGCAGGCCAAGGCTCCCGCGGGCCTCAAGGTGATCGTCGCGGAGGAGGTCAAGACCGCTGGCCAGGGCGAGGTGATCGGGCTGTTCATCCGCGAGAAGATTCCCCGGGGGATGACCCTCCAGCAGACGATCGCCGAGATCAAGCGCCAGGACGGGCTGGTCTACGTGCCCCACCCGTTTGACCGCCTGCACTCGGTGCCCGACTACGAGCACCTTCTCTCGGTCTTGGAGGACGTCGATGCGGTCGAGGTGTTCAACCCCCGGATCGCGATCAACGAGTTCAACGAGGAGGCGGTGCGCTTCGCCGCCAAGTACCGCATCCCCGGCGGCGCCGGCTCGGACGCCCACGTCCCCCAGGGGCTCGGCTCGGTGCGGATCCGGATGCGGGACTTCCACGGTCCCGAGGAGTTCCTGGAGTCGCTGCGCGACGCCGACATCATTCGCAACCCGGCCTCGCTGCTCTACGTCCAAGCTTTGAAATTCCTCCAAACCAAGGCGCTTCCCGAGGCCGCGCGGCGGGCCCAGCGGGGCCGCCGCGTGCGCCGCGCGGCGCGCAAGTCCTGATGCACCGCCAAGGACAAGCCCGCGGCGTGTCCAATCCGGCAGTGGTGCCCGCCACAGACGACGAGATTCGCGAGAAGTACCTGGAGCGGGCGATCCGGGAGCTCAACGCGTTTGCCCGGGAGCTGCAGTCCTGCCCGCACTGCCCGCGCGGGCAGCTGATGCCCGTGCTCGGCTCCGGCCACCCCCAGGCGGACATCTTCCTGATCAAGCACTCCGCTCGCCCCGCCGAGGTGGAGGAGGGCGTGGCCTTCTACGGTCGCACCGGCAACGCGCTGATGAAGTCGCTCAAGCGACTGGCGATCGACCCCCTGGCGGTCTACGGCACGCTGTGCATCAAGTGCCCGATCACCGACCCCGAGCTGGCCGACCCCGGCTGCGTGGCACGACTGGTGGAGGAGCTGGCCATCGTCGCGCCGAAGATCGTCGTGGTGATGGGTGAAGACGCGCTGGCCGTGGTCAACGACCTGGACGTGCCGCTGCGGCGCCAGATCGCGCCCGTGACAGGCGAGTTGCAGACCTTCACGCCCTCGATCGAGGCCCTGTACGTCCCCAGCATCGACGACTCGCTGGACGAGGAGCAGGCCAAGCGGGAGTTTTGGGGCGCCTTCCGCTTGCTCGGCCAGTGGTGGTCGGACCTGCCCCCCTACTGAGCTGGCGGGCGGCCCTCCGCTACATCGTGAGCACGATCTTGCCGAGCTTGCTCCCGGCGGCGAAGCGCTCGTAGGCCGCCTCGGCCTCCTCCAGCGCGAAGGTGGCGGCGATCGGCACCTCCACCCGGCCCGCCGCCAGCAGCGGCACCACCGAGCGCTCCATCGCGCGTGCGGTCATCGCCTTCTCCTCCAGGGGGCGGGCCCGCAGCGTGGAGGCGAGGATCCGGCCGCGCTTACCCATCAGCGCGCCCAGGTTCAGCTCGCCCTTGGCCCCGGCGGCGATGCCGATCACGACGATGCGTCCGTTCGTGTTCAGCGCCTTGACGTTCGTAGCCAGGTTGGGGGCGCCGACCAGCTCCAGGATCACGTCGAAGGGGCCGTGGTCGTCGAACCCCTCGGGATCGATGGCCTCCGCTCCCAGCTCGGCGACCGCCCCGCGGGACTCTGGGTTGCGGACGGTGGCAGTCACCCGGGCGCCGGCGGCCCTGGCGAGCTGTACCGCGGCGGTGCCGACCCCTCCGGCGCCACCGTGGACGAGCAGGTGCTCGCCCGTCCTCAGCCCCGCTTGGGTGAAGACGGCGTCGTGGGCGGTGGTGAAGACCTCCGGCACCCCGCCCGCGTGGGGCCAGTGAAGGTTCTCGGGCACCGGCATCAGCACCCGCTCGTGCACGACGGCAAGCTCCGCCTGGCCCCCGCCGCCGACGATCGCCATCACCTTCTCGCCCTCGTTGAACCGGGTCGCGCCCGGACCCACCTCGACGACCTCGCCCGCCAGCTCCAGGCCCGGAATGTCCGGCGGTGAGCCGGGGGGCGCGGGGTAGAGCCCACGCCGCTGCATCATGTCGGCGCCGTTCAGCCCCGCGGCCCTGACGCGGACCAGGACCTGGCCGGCCTCGGGAACCGGGTCGGAATGCTCCTCTACGCTCAGGTGCTCCTTGCGGATCGTGACGGCGCGCATCGGGGGAGACCCTAGCGAGGTTGTCTCGGTCAGAGCTACGGACGGCACCGATGAGTTTCGTGGCCGCGGCCAGTCTTCATCACAACCCCATTCCCCGAGCCATGATCAGGATCCGTCGATGAGCACAAGCACCCAAACCAGCCAACCCGACCGCGAACGCGCTCGCTGGCTGGCCCTCTACGTGATGTGCACCGGCATGCTGATGATCGTCCTCGACGTCACCGTCGTGAACGTCGCGCTCCCGCGCATCCAGGACGACCTGGGCTTCTCCACCTCCAACCTGGCATGGGTCGTGAACGCCTACCTGATTGCCTTCGGCGGGCTGCTTCTGCTCGCCGGGCGACTCGGCGACCTCGTCGGCCGTCGCAGGATCTTCCTAGGGGGGGTCACCTTGTTCACAGCCGCCTCGTTGCTGTGCGGAGTCGCGCAGAGCCAAGCGCTGCTCGTGGCCGCCCGCTTCGTCCAGGGGATCGGCGGCGCCATGACGTCCGCCGTGATCCTCGGGATGATCGTCACCATGTTCCCCACGCCGGGGGACCAGGCCAAGGCGATCGGCGTCTTCGCCTTTGTCGCCTCGGGCGGCGGGTCGGTCGGCCTGCTCGCCGGAGGCGTCCTCACCCAGTCCATCAACTGGCACTGGATCTTCTTCATCAACCTCCCGATCGGGATCGCAACGGGCATCCTCGCTCGCCGCTGGGTGCAACACGACGAGGGTCTCGGCTTCGGCTCCGGGACCGACATCCCGGGCGCCGTGCTCATCACGAGCGCATTGATGGTCGGCGTCTACACGATCGTCAAGCCGGCGGCCGAGCACGGCTGGGGGGCGACCCAGACCCTGTCGCTCGCCGCCGTCTCGCTCGTCATCCTCGGGGCCTTTGTGGCCCGGGAGGCCACCGCCCGCAACCCCCTCGTCCCGCTACGGATCTTCCGCTCGCGCAACGTCACCGGGGCCAACGTAATCCAGATGCTCGGCGTCGCCGGCATGTTCGGCATGTTCTTCCTCGGCGCGCTCTACCTGCAGCGCGTGCTCCACTACGACGCGCTGCAAACCGGACTCGCCTTCTTGCCGGTGACGCTCGCCATGGGCACCCTCTCCGTGCGCTACACCGAACGGCTCGTCACCCGCTTCGGCGCGCGGACGATGCAATTCCCGGGCCTCACGATCATGGCGCTCGGCCTCTTGCTCTTCACCCAGGCACCGGTGAGCGGCGGCTACCTCCTCCACGTGCTGCCCGCGATGGTCCTGCTCGGCACCGGCGCCGGGCTCAGCTTCCCTGCGCTGATGACCATCGCCATGTCCGGTGCCACCCCGAGTGATGCCGGCCTCGCGTCGGGACTCGTGAACACCGCCGCGCAGGTCGGCGGCGCGCTCGGCCTCGCCGTGCTCGCGACCCTCTCGGCCACGAAGACGGTCGACCTGACCAGGGGCGGGACGCCTGCCCGGCAGGCGCTCACGAGCGGATATCACCTGGCGTTCTGGCTCGCTGCCGGCCTGGTGGTGGCGGCTATCGGCGTGGCGGCGGTGGTCGTCCGACCCGAAACCGCCGGCCTCGCTGAGAGCGACATCCCCGCCGCGGGTCCCGAGCCGGCCTACGCCGAAAGCCTCTGATCGCCCGCCAGCGCCGCCCGCAGCGCCCACG
>JALYYW010000152.1 GCA_030946085.1 Actinomycetota bacterium | reverse complement strand
CTGCTGGGCTGGGCCGCGGGCGCGTGCGCCAGCGCCCAGGCCACCGCCGGCGGGCTGTGGACCTACGGCACCGCCGGCACCAGGCCGCTGGGACTGGGGATGATGGACGGCACCAGCCCCAGCATTGCCGGACTCGCCCGCCGGGGCTACGAGATCGCCTTTCAGGCCTACGGCAGCGGCGCCCTGTGGACTGTCGGCAGCGCCCGCTCGGGGCCGACGAACCTCGGTTTGGAGCCCGCCAGCAGCCCGAGCATCGCCGCGTCGCCACGCGGGGGATTCGAGGCCGCGTTCTCGGCCTACGGCAGCGCCGGGCTGTGGCGGACCGGGGCCGCCGGCACCACCAACTACGGACTCGGGATGCAGGCGGGAACGAGCCCCGCCATCGCGGGCCTCGCCACCGGCGGGTACCAGTCGGCCTTCCAGTCAAGCGCCCACCAGCTGTGGAGCGTCGGGAGCGCGGGCTACCGGAACACCGGCCTGGGGATGGGACCGGGCACGAATCCCTCCATCGCGGGTCTGACCCACGGCGGCTACGAGATCGCCTTTGTGGCCTACGGGAGCGGGCGCCTGTGGGTAGCCGGCACGGCGGGCACGATCGACACCGGCCTCCAGGTCGCCCCCGGCACCAGCCCCAGCGTCGCCGGGCTGGCCGCGGGTGGATACGAGGTCGCCTTCCACCTCCAGGGCTCCGGCCTGTGGACCTACGGCAGCCTGGGCACGCACAATCTGAAGCTGCCGCTCAAGGACGGCACCAGCCCGAGCATCGCCGGATTGGTGCGCGGCGGCTACGAGATCGCCTTCCAGAACCCGCGTGGTGGGCTCACCACAACCGGGACGGCGGGAGGCCGGCGGCCGGGCCTGGGCCTCAACCCGGCCACCAGCCCGAGCATCGCCGGCCTGGCGGGCGGCGGCTACGAGGTCGCGTTTCAGGCCTACGTCGCTCCGTCCCCTCCCCCTCCGGCTCCGGTTCCGGCGCCGGCGACGGGCACGACCTCGATCCCCCTGCCGCCACCCTCACGGGGTGCCGGTCGTCGCCACCTGCGTGTGCAGATCGTGTTCAGATGGCGGCGCCGCGGCTCCCATACGAGGCTCCTCAGCCTGCGGTTCAGGCACCTCCCGCGCCACGCGCGGATCCGCTTTTCGTGTCACGGACGGCACTGCTCCAGGCGGCTGGCAACCGCCAGTCAGGGAGGCGGTCGGGCCGCGAGGCGAGCGCTGCACGGGCGCGTGTTCCGCAGCGGCCAGGTGCTGCTGCTGAGAATCTACGCGCCGGGCTACTTTCCGGAGGTCGTCGCCATCCGCTTCCGTTCGAAGCACGGGCCGGGCGGACGGGTGCTCTCGCGGTGAAGCTTGCCTCGACGCGTCAGCTGCCCGCGCCAGCGGCGCCGTCGCTCTCCCAGTCCACCGCATGGCCCAGCGAGGCGCTCTTGAGCACCTTCAGCGACAGCAGCGCGCACTTCAGCCGGGTGGCGGAGATGTCGATCCCCAACAGGTCAAGCACGAAGCGGCGGTCGAGCGCCAGCACGTCCCCCACGCGCATTCCCTTGACCTCGTCGGAGGCCATCGAGGCGGCCGCCTGCGAGATCGCGCAGCCGTGGCCGAGAAAGCGGATGTCCTCGATCCGGTGCTCGCCGTCCACCACCAGCTGCACCGTCAGCTCGTCGCCGCACAGCGGGTTGAGGTCTGAGTACTCCAGATCCACCCGCGCCAGCTCCGGCGCCGGCGGCGTGAAGTTGTGCGGGTGCTTGTAGTGGTCGAGGATGTTCTCGCGGTAGAGGTCGTCCATCGTCTCAGAGCTGTAGCACGCGACGGACCTCGCCGAGCCCGTCCAGCAGCGCGTCGATGTCGGCGCGCGTGTTGTGGACGGCGAAGGAGGCCCGGGTGGTGGCCGACGCGCCCAGGCGGCGCATGAGGGGCTGGGCACAGTGGTGTCCGGCGCGCACGCACACTCCGCGCCGGGCGAGGATCTCGCCGATGTCGTGAGGGTGCGCGCCCTCCAGCGTGAAGGACACCAGCGCGCCCCGCTCGGTGGCGGGCGGCGGTCCCTGCACCGCCAGTCCCGGGACCTCCGTGGTCAGCCGCGCCACGGTTTCGTCCACCAGCGCGCTCTCGTGCGCGCGGATCTGCTCGGGCCCCAGCTCGGCGATCCACCGCACCGCTTCGCCCAGCCCGATCGCCTCGGCGATCTGGGAGGTACCGGCCTCGAACTTCCAGGGCAGGTCGGTCCAGCTCGACTCCGCAGCGGCGACGGTCCGGATCATGTGGCCACCGCCGATGAAGGGGGGCATCTCCTCCAGCAGCGAACGACGGCCATGCAGGATCCCGATTCCGGTGGGCCCGTAGGCCTTGTGGCCGGTCCAGGCGTAGAAGTCGGCGTCGATCGCCGCCAGGTCGACCGGCATCTGCGGCACTGCCTGGGTGCCGTCGATCAGCACCCGCGCCCCGGCCGCGTGCGCCCGCCGGGTGATCTCGGCCACCGGGTTGATCGTGCCCAGGACGTTGGACACGTGCACCACCGCGACGAGCTTCGGCGAGCGCTCCAGCAGCGCGTCGAGCGCTTCCAGGTCCAGCTGGCCGTCGTCTGTCACCGGCACGTAGGCCAGCTCCGCCTCCCGGTCCTGGCAGAGGATCTGCCACGGCACGATGTTGGAGTGGTGCTCCATCTCGCTCAGCACCACCAGGTCGCCGCGGCCGACGTGCTGACGTCCCCACGTGTAGGCGACCATGTTGATCGCCATCGTGGCGTTGGCGGTGAACACCGTCTCCGCAGTGGTGGACCCGAGCCAGTCCGCGATCGTCTGCCGTGCGCCCTCGTAGAGGTCGGTGGCCTGCACCGCCAGCGGGTACACGCCGCGATGGATCGAGGCGCGCGACTCGGTGTAGTAGCGCGTCATCGCGTCGATCACCGGCTGCGGGGTCTGCGAGGTGGCGGCGCTGTCCAGGTAGACGAGGTCCGGGTCACGGGCGAGCACGGGGAACTCCGCGCCCACCGCTCTCAGCGCCGCCAGCGTGCTCATGCCGCCACCTGATCGGTGATCCACCCGTAGCCCTTGGCCTCCAGCTCGTCGACCAGCTCGGGGCCGCCCTCCTTGACGATCCGCCCGCGATACATGACGTGCACGTGGCTGGGCTGCACGAGGTGCAGGATGCGCTGGTAGTGGGTGATGATCAGCACGCCCATGGCCGGGCCGGCCACGGCATTGACGCCGTTGGCCACGACGCGCAGGGCGTCGATGTCCAGGCCCGAGTCGGTCTCGTCGAGGATCGCCAGCTGCGGCTGCTGGAGGGCGAGCTGGAGGATCTCCATGCGCTTCTTCTCTCCGCCCGAGAAGCCCTCGTTGAGGTACCGGGTGGTGAACTCGCGTGAGACGCTGACGAGCTTCATCGCCGCCTCGACGGTCTGGCGGAACTCCTTGAGGGGGACGGGTTGCTCGCCACGGGATTCGCGATGGGCGTTCATCACCGTGCGCAGGTACTTGGTCACGGTCACCCCGGGCACCGACACCGGGTACTGGAAGGCCATGAACAGCCCCATGCGGGCGCGCTCGTCGGTGGCGGCCTCGGTGATGTCCTGTCCTCCCCAGATGATCTGGCCGTCGGTCACCTCCAGGAGGGGGTGGCCCATGATCGCGTTGGCCAGCGTCGATTTCCCGGAGCCGTTGGGCCCCATCAGGGCGTGAATTTGCCCATTGCCGACGCTGAGATCCAAGCCACACAGGATCTCCTTCTCGCCGGCCCGGACGTGGAGGTTCTTGATTTCTAGATCTGGCATCGGTCAGCTTTCGTTTTGGCTTGATCAGGCCGCCGCCGTGGACATCGGCTCGCCGCGGCGGGAGAACTCGACCAGCTCGGCCAGCGTCGTCGTCTGCAGCGCGCGGATGATCCCCCCCTGGACCCGTGTCCAGAGCAGCTTGGTGGCACAGCCGCGGCCGGCATCGGGCAGGTGGGAGCACAGCACCCGCTCGGTCTGGTCGTGCACGAAGCACTCCATCGGGGTGACCGCGCCCTCCAGCGCCTGCACCACCTCGTCCATCCCGATCTCCTCGGCGGGACGAGCGAGCCAGTAGCCGCCGTGGGCACCGCGGGCGCTCATCACCAGGCCGGCCTTGCGCAGCCGCGCCACCACCTGCTCCAGGTAGGCCAGCGGCAGCCCCTCGGCGTCGGCGATCGCCTTGAGGCTGGTCGGCTGCTCGGGCGACTGACGCCCGAGCTCGACCATCAGACGGACCCCGTACTCGGCCTTGGAGGAGAAGATCACGACTAAATCCTACCAGCAGGCTAGGTTATTGATGAGGCCCGCCTGACGGCGGGCCCGTGGTGTGGCGGGCGCAGACCGGTAGGGTGCAGCGGGAATGAGCGCCGGGAGTCTGGCCTCCTCGCAGGAGATCGCGGCCGCGGCTGAGCTGGCCCGGGCGCACGGTCGCCTGGGCATCGACACCGAGTTCATGTCCGAGGGCCGCTACCGGGCGCTGCTGTGCCTGGTGCAGGTCTCGGTGGAGGACGAGTCGGCGCCCGATGGCATCCGGATCGTCCTCATCGACCCGCTTGCCGATCCGGAGGTCGACGCCCTGGCACGGCTGCTGGCCGACCCGGAGGTGGAGGTCGTGCTGCACGCCGGCCGCCAGGACGTGGCGATCCTGCGCCGGGCGTGGCGTACCGAGCTGACCAACATCTTCGACACCCAGATCGCGGCCGGCTTCGCCGGCGGTGGCGCGCAGACGGGCTACGGGAACCTGCTCGGCGCGATCCTGGGGCGCCAGGTCTCAAAGACGGCCAGCTTCACCCGCTGGGACGCGCGCCCGCTCAGCACCGAGCAGTTGTCCTACGCCGCCGAGGACGTGGTTCACCTGCTGGAGCTGGCCGACGAGCTGCAGCGGCGGCTGCGCGGCACCGAGCGCCTGGAGTGGGCGCGCGAGGAGTGCCGGCGCCTGGAGGGCGTCAGCGACGAGCGTGATCCGTGGAGCGCCTGGGAGCGCCTGCCGCGCGCGGGCCAGCTGGATCCACGCGCCCGCGCGGTGGCACGGCAGCTGGCCGCCTGGCGGGAGGCAACCGCCTCCGCCGAGGATCGCCCGGTCGGCTCGGTGCTGGCCGACGCGCCGCTGGTGGAGCTGGCCAAGCGCCAGCCGGAGAGCGCGCGCAGCATGGAGCAGATCCGCGGCATCCACCCCTCCACGATCCGCCGGCGTGGCGAGGCCATCCTGGCGGCGGTCGCCGCGGGGCGGGAAGCGTCGGCGATCCCCCGGGAGCAGGCGCGCGAACGCTCCGATCCCGCCGACGCTCCCGCCATCGCGCTGGCGGAGGCGCTGCTGAGGACCCGCGCGCTGGAGGCCGGGTTGGCCTACGAGCTGATCGCCTCTCGCAGCGAGCTGGAGCGGATCGTCGGCGCCGCCCGCCGCTCCGAGCCACCGCCGCAGGTGCGCACGCTGAGTGGCTGGCGCGGTGAGCTGGTGGGCGCCGATCTTCAAGACCTGCTGGAGGGTCGCGGCGCGCTCGCAGTCGGGCCACAGCGGCGGCTGGAGCTCCTGCCGCGCGCGTGAGCGCGGCTCAGGTGGAGCCCTGCTCCAGCAGGATCGACAGCACCGGGACGTGATAGAAGAACGCGCGCGAGAGCGCCAGGGTCACGGGGCTCGAGCGGCGGATCGAGCCCTCGTCGATTCCCTTGAGGTCGCCCGTGGGGGTGGCGTAGGTCAGGCGCAGCTTGTGCCCGGGGGAGTCGGCCGCGTGCTCGTCGCCGATGTCGCCGGCGGCACCGCTCCAGCCGAGCTTCAACAGGTGGCGGTGCTCGGCGACGAACAGAGCATCGGAGTCGCGGTAGCCCGAGCCCACCACCACCAGCTCCCAGGCGCAAAAGGAGGCGGCGCCGGTGTCGCAGACCTGCTGGCGAACGCTGATCTGCGCGCCGGGAGCGAGCGGCAATTGCGACAGCGAGGGAGCCTCGTGCGCGCCCCCGCCGCAGCTTGAGAGGGTGAGGAGCGCCGCCGCCAGCGCCGCCACGCCTACTCTACGGGCGGTCATGGGATGCAAGGTAGCGCGGTGGGCACCAGCGGCTTGAGCGCCGGGCGCTACACGCTCGGCGTGGTGGCGCTGGCGATCGTGGCCGGCTCGCTCGGTTACGCGGCGCTGGCGCTGCGCCGCCGCTGGCTGCCGTCATGGGCCGGCGCTCCGGCGCGGCTGGCGGAGACGGTCATCGGGCTCGCACTGCTGACTGCGCTGCTCCAACTGCTGGGCGCGGTCGGACTGTTCCGGCTCGGCCCGATCGTCGCGGGAGCCGCCCTGATCGCCTGGGGGACCCTCCGGGCGCTGCCGGGGTATGGCCGCGCCCACCCTCGCGGAGCAGCGGGTGGCGCGGCCGTACCCTGGCGGGGACTGGCGGTGATGGCCGTCGCGGCTGGAACCGTGGCCGCCGAGTGGGCCGGCCCCACCCTCATCTCATACCGGTACGGCATCCGCACCTTCGACTCGCTGTGGTACCACCTCCCGTGGGCGGCATCGTTTGCCCAGTCGGGTGTGGTCACAACGCTGCACTTCACCGACGTCGAGTACCTGACCGCGTTCTACCCCGCCACCGCGGAGCTGTTCCACGGGCTGGGGATCGTGCTCTTCGGCGGCGATCTGCTCTCGGCCGGGATGAACCTGGGCTGGCTGGCGCTGGTGCTGCTGGCCGCCTTCTGCGCCGGCATACGCGCAGGCGTGGCGCCGCTGACGCTGCTCGGCGGGGCGCTGGCGATGGCCACTCCGATGCTTCTGCTCTCGCAGGCCGGCAGCGCCGCCAACGACGTCGTGGGAGTGTTCTTCCTGGTGGCGGCGGTGGCGCTGGTGCTGCACGGCCCCGAGCAGCCCGCCGCGCGCGTGCTGGCCGCCGTGGCTGCCGGGCTGGCGGTGTCGGTGAAGCTGTCCCTGCTGGCGCCCGTGCTGGCCCTCACGGTGGGGATGCTGCTCTGGGGCCGGGACCGGCGCAGCCCCGTCCGCTGGCTCGTACCGCTGGCGCTGGCGAGCGGCTTCTGGTACCTGCGCAACCTGGTCGCCGTCGGCAACCCGCTCCCCTGGCTGAACCTGCCCGGCCTGGCCGTGCCCGCTGCCCCGCTGCAGGCAGACACCGGCTTCTCGCTGGCCCACTACCTGATCGCCGGGCACGTGTGGCAGACGACGCTCCAGCCCGGCCTGGCCGCGGGACTCGGCTCGTGGTGGTGGGCGCTGCTGGCCGCCGCGGCGATCGGGCCGCTGCTGTGCCTCCTGCCGGGGGCCACAGCCCCCGTGCGCCTGCTGGGCGCGGTGGCTCTGACCTCGCTGCTGGCCTACGTCGTGACCCCGGAGAGCGCCGCGGGGCCCGCCGGGCATCCCCTCGGGTTTGCCTTCAACCTGCGCTACAGCGCGCCGGCGCTGACGCTGTCGCTGGTGGCGCTGCCGCTGGCGCCGGCCTGGCGGCTTCCCGCCGCGCGTGCCGCGCTGGCCGTGGCGCTGGGCGCGATGCTGCTGGCCACGGTGGCAGACGGACGCTTCTGGCCGGGGGGTCACCTCGCCGGCCAGCTGATCGTGGCGATCCTCGCCGTGGGCGCGGTGCTGCTGGCCGCGCTCGGACGCCCGCATGTCCGCGGCGTGGGGATCCCGGCGCTGGCGAGGACGCTCGCCCTGGCCGTGGCCTTGGTGGCCGTGGCGGGCCTCGGCTTGCTCGGCGCGCGCGACTACTTCCGCTCCCGGTATGAGCTCCAGCCGGGGATCTCCCACCTCTCCCCGGTGTGGGCGCTGTTTCGCCGGATTGAGCACGCGCGGGTGGGCATCGTCGGCACCTACGGCGGCTTCTTCGCCTACCCCCTGTTCGGCCTCAAGGACACAAATCGCGTGCAGTACGTCGCGGCGCGCGGCGCGCACGGAAGCTTCTCGGCGATCGGCTCTTGCGCCCGCTGGCGCGCGGCGGTCAACGCCGCCCGGTTGGGCTACCTCGTCACCACGCCCGCGCGCGACCCGTGGCGGCCGCGGGTGCTCACCTCCTCGCCCGAGGCGGCCTGGACCGCCGGCGACCCCGCGGCCACCGTGGCCTACAGCGCC
>JALYYW010000121.1 GCA_030946085.1 Actinomycetota bacterium | reverse complement strand
TCGAGATCCCCAAGGCCCAGAAGCAGCTGCGGGAGGTCAAGCAGGCCGGCATCGACACGCTCGTCGAGCTCAGCCCGATCGGACTCGGCCGCTCGCTGGAGCTGATCCGGCGGGCGACCGAGGGCAGTGGACTGAACGTGGTGCTGGCCACAGGGCTCTACACCTACGACGTGCTCCCGCGTCCGTGGCACTTCGCCGGTCCGGGCACGATGCTGAACGGCGAGGAGCCGCTCGACGCGTTGATGCGGGGCGACCTGACCGACGGGATCGAGGGCAGCGGCGTCAAGCCCGGGTTCCTCAAGTGCGCGATCGACGCCGCGGGACTCACCGACCACGTCGAGAGGGTGGTGCGCTCGGTCTGCCGCCTGCATCAGGAGACCGGCACGTCGATCTGCATCCACACCTCGGCGCCGCACGAGCGCGGCCGGGACGCGCTGGGCATTCTCGCCGAGGAGGACATCGATCCCCGCCGGGTGATGCTGGCCCACTGCGGGGACAGCACCGACCTGGGCTACCTGGAGGAGCTGGCCGCCTCCGGCGCCCTGCTGGGAATGGACCGGTTCGGGCTGGACATCCTCCTGGGCGCGGAGGAGCGGATCGAGACGGTGGTGTCGATGTGCGAGCTCGGCCACGCCGGCTCGATGGTCCTCTCCCAGGATGCGACGTGCTTCACCGACTGGTTCCCACCCGGCCTGCGCGAGCAGGTCGCGCCCAACTGGCACTTCCTGCACGTGACCCAGGATGTCGTGCCGGAGCTGCTGCGCCGGGGGGTCACCCAGGAGCAGGTCGACCAGATGCTCCGGCACAACCCGCGCGAGTTCTTCGAGCGCACGTAGCCGGCGGCGTGGCCTCAGGCGGCCGCCCCCGGGACTTTCTCTGAGCCCAGCCCGGTCGCGCTGCGGACCCTCACCTCGTCGAAGGACGCCTGCGCGCCCTCCTCTCGTCCGCCCAGCAGCGTGCCCAGCAGACATCCGAGAAAGCCGATCGGGACCGACACGATCGCCGGGTTTCCAAGAGGGAAGGGCGCGGCGCTGGCGGGGCCCGACCAAACCTGCGGCGAGAGGATGATCAGCCCGATCGCGGCCACGAGCCCGCAGCCGATGCCGGTCAGGGCGCCGGCGGTGTTGAACCGCTTCCAGGTCAGCGCCAGCAGCAACGGCGGGAAGTTGGCCGAGGCGGCCACCGAGAAGGTCAAGCCGGTGAGCAATTGCACGTTGAAGGTCTTGCCGGCGGCCTCCGCCAGCGCTACGCCGACCACGCCGATCACGAGCACCGCCAGTCGACCCGCCCTGATCTCCTCCCGCTCGGTGGAGGCGCCGCGGCGCATCACGATTCCGTACACGTCGTGCGCGGCCGCGCCGGAGCCCGCGAGGACGACGCCCGCCACTACCGCGAGAATGGTGGTGAAGGCGACCGCGCTGATCGCGGCGAAGAAGATGTCGCCCCCGGTGCTGCCCGGACCCCCGCCGAGGTGCTGGGCCAGGTAGGGCGCGATCAGGTTGCCGCTCTTGCCCCCGAGCTTGATCCCGGCGTCGCCGAGAATGGCGCGCCCGCCCAAGCCGATCACGGCCACGAACAGGTAGAACAGGCCGATCAGACCCACCGCCCAGCCGACCGACCGGCGCGCCGCACGGGCGTCGGGCACGGTCAGGAAGCGCATCAGGATGTGCGGCAGGCCGCAGGTGCCCAGCACGAACGCCAGGCCGGTGGAGATCTCGTCGAGCCGGTTGGGGAACAGCAGCCCCGGCCCGCCGAACGCGCTCCCCTTGCCCGAGCGCGCCGCGGCGCGGTCCAGCAGCCGGATCGGGTCAAAGCCGAACTTGGCCAGCACCCAGATGGCCATCGTCGCCACCCCGATGAGCAGCAGCGTGGCCTTGATGATCTGCACCCAGGTGGTGGCCAGCATGCCCCCGAGCGTCACGTAGACCAGGATCGCCGCCCCGGTCAGCAGCACCGCCACCCAGTAGGGGATCCCGACCAGCGCCTCCACCAGCGAGCCGGCGGCCACGGACTGCGCCACCACGTACATCGCCGCGATGCACATCGTCGAGATCGCCGAGGCCACCCGCACACGCCCCGCGGAGAGGCGCAGAGCCAGCACGTCGGCCATCGTGTACCGCCCGGCGTGGCGCATCCGCTCGGCCAGCAGCAACAGCAGCGGCACGAACGACAGCAGGGCCGCGATCCCGGTCAGATAGCCGTCGAAGCCCGAGAGGAACATCAGCCCCGCCACGCCGAGGAAGGCGGCTGCGGAGAGGAACTCTCCGGCGATGGCGATCCCGTTGCGCATCCCGCTGACGCTGCGCCCGGCCGACCAGAAGTCCGAGGCCGACTGGATCTGGCGGGCGGCCCAGAACGTCACCCCAAGCGTCACCGCCAGGACGGCCAGGAACACGCCGATCGTGAGTCCCCGGGCGGGGGTGGCGGCGGCCAGCGCCAGCTTCATCATCGCCGACCCCAACGCTGCGCCAGCTCCCGCGCCATCGGCGTGAGCCGGCGCTCGGAGAAGCGCAGGTAGATCAACGCCAGCACCCAGGCCAGGAGCGTCATCCCCAGCAGCCACACGTAGGCGACGGTGAGACCGCCGTCGACCGACTTGCCCATGAAGGAGCGCGCGTAACCGCACAGCACGAGAAAGGTTCCAAGGACGAGGGCGAAGATGGCCAGCAGGGCGCCCGTGACCCTGCGGCGCAGCCGTTCAAGTGCCAGGAACTCAGGCGACTGCGCGATCTCGCGCCAGGGCGGCTGGCCGGCGCCCGGGGCCGGGGTTGCCGGCGCGTCTCCCCCGAACGAGCTCACAGCTGCAGCGACTTCACGGCCAGGAACTCCTCCAGGCCGAAGCGGCCGAGCTCGCGACCGTGGCCGGACTGCTTGTATCGTCCTCGTCGGTGTAGCGCATCAGCACCAGCACCGGCCCGAAGATCTCCTCGCGGGCGATCGTCATCTCCGGCGTGGCCTCTGAGAACACGGTCGGAGCCAAGAAGTAGGGCGCCATCCCCGCCAGCGCCTGCTCGATCGCCTGGGGCACGCCGATGTCGCTGGCCTCGCGGGCATAGAAGCCGTCGGGATCGGGCTCGAGTGCCACCGCGGGCACGACCGTGTCCGAGAGGGCGCTGAGCACCTGCCGGTGGGTGTCGCTCAGGTCGGTCATGGTCGATGGCTCTCCTCGTTGCTGGCTGCCGTGAGCACAGCTTTAACTCCCCTCAGCGAGCATTGTCAAGCGAGAGTTGTCAGATCGGCCGCCACTGTGGGTATGCACAGACGAAAGGCATCCGAAGGAGGAGACGAGCTTTGACAATTGCCGCAGGCGGCGCCCGGGTGCCGGTCCCACGGGATCCTCAGAACGACTACACCAACGAGGCGGCGGCCCGCCGGGCGGAGTTCGTGCGCGAGCGCACCGGCGCGTCCCTGGAGCACGTGAGGAGCTACTCGTTCGATCCCGCCGTGGCGGACGGGAACGTCGAGCACTTCGTGGGGGTGGCCCAGGTGCCGACGGCCTCGCCGGACCGCTGCTGGTCGACGGCGAGCACGCCCAGGGGGAGTTCTACGTTCCCCTGGCCACCGCCGAGGGCACGCTGGTGGCCAGCTACAACCGCGGGATGCGGTTGCTGCACGAGGCCGGAGGGGTGACCGTGACGGTGATGGAGGACCGGATGCAGCGGGCGCCGTCGTTCCTCTTCCCCAGCGCGCGTGAGGCGCGGGAGTTCGGCCACTGGCTGAGCGACAACTTCCAGGAGGTCAAGGCCGCCGCGGAGACCACGACCCGCTCGGGGCGACTGCAGGACATCGAGCAGTACTCGGCCTCCCGCATGCTCTACACCCGCTTCAACTACACCACCGGCGACGCCGCGGGGCAGAACCTCACCGGCAAGGCTACGCAGGCGGCGTGCAAGTGGATCGTCGAGCACTACCCGGGGATCGAGCACTTCTTCCTGGAGTCCAACTTCGCCACCGACAAGAAGAGCTCGCAGGTCAACATCCTGCGCACTCGGGGGAAGCGGGTGATCGCCGAGGCGGTGATCCCTGACGAGCTGTGCCGGCGGGTGATGCGCTCGGACACCGAGCTCATGTACCGCGCCCGCCAGGTCTCCAACCTCGGCGGCTTCATGGCCGGCGTCAACAACAACGGCGCCCACTCGGCCAACGGGATCACGGCGATGTTCATCGCCACCGGCCAGGATGCCGCCAACGTCGCCGAGTCCTCGGCGGCGCTGGTCTACGTGGAGCTGCGCCCGAATGGTGACTACTACTACTCGGTTACGATCCCGTCGCTGATCGTCGCCACCTACGGTGGCGGCACCAGCCTCGCCACCCAGCGCGAGTGCCTGGAGCTGCTGGGCTGCTACGGCGAGGGCAAGGTGCGCAAGCTCGCCGAGATCGTCGCCGCCACCGTGCTCTGCGGCGAGCTGTCGCTGGGCTCGGCGATCGTCGCCGAGGAGTGGGTGGAGTCACACGACCTGTATGGCCGCAATCGATAAGGAGCGTGGTGTCAGATGACCAACTTCGCAGAGCAATTGGCAGAGGCCGCCGCTGAGGATCCCGATCATCACGCCGTCAAGCTGGACGACACCGTCCTGAGCTACGGCGCGCTGGACGCCGCGGCTGCTCGCGCGGCCGGGCTGCTGCGGGGGAAGGGCGTGGAGGCGGGCGACCGGGTGGGGATGCAGATGCCCAACGTGCCCTACTTCCCGATCCTGTACTTCGGCGCGCTGCGGCTGGGGGCGGTCATGGTCCCGATGAACCCGCTGCTCAAGAAAGGCGAGGTGAGCTATCACCTCTCGGACTCCGGGGCGCGCGTCCATCTCGGCTGGCACGACTTCGCCGACGCCGCCCAGGCGGGGAGCGAGGAGGCCGAGGCCGAGTGCATCGTGGTCAAGCCCGGCGAGTTCGACGAGCAGCTCAAGGAGGCCGAGCCGGTGGACGATGTGGTCGACCGTGGCGACGACGACCCTGCGGTGATCATCTACACCTCCGGCACCACCGGGACTCCCAAGGGGGCCGCGCTCACGCACAAGAACCTGCGCTGCGGCTCCGACGTCGGCCGGGATCTCGTCGACGCCGACTCCGATTCCGTGGTCGTGGCCACACTGCCGCTGTTCCACGTGTTCGGGATGAACTCGATCATGAACACGACGGTGAGGGCCCGCGGCCTGATGACGCTGGTGCCGCGCTTTGATCCGGGGAAGGTGCTGGAGATCATCGAACGTGACCACGTCACCACCTTCGGGGGAGTCCCGACGATGTACTCGGCGTTGCTCAACCACCCCGACCGAGAGGCCCACGACGTCTCCAGCTTGAACCTGTGCATCTCCGGGGGATCACCGCTGCCCGTGGAAGTTCTGAACGGCTTCGACGAGGCGTTCGGAGCCACGATCCTGGAGGGGTACGGGCTATCGGAGACCACCGGGATGGGGACCTTCAACACGCGCGACCGGGAGCGCAAGCCCGGCTCGATCGGAGTGACGGTCGGCGGCACCGAAGTCCGGCTGGTCGACGACGAGGACAACGAGGTGGACGAGGGAG
>JALYYW010000102.1 GCA_030946085.1 Actinomycetota bacterium | reverse complement strand
GGCGGAACCCGGCACGGACGACACCGCGGAGCCAGCTCCGAACAACCACCAACCGGCCCTACCACCAGCCTCAGCGTTGGGTTGAAAAAGTCGACCGCTCTATCACGAACTCAGAAACACCGCAACCTTCAAAGTCACCGGTCCGGATGGTCGGAACATCGCTGCTTATCGGCTCGGCGACGCAAAGGATGTTGCCGAGGGCAGGTCCGGTCGCAGGGCGTTCCCGAAGTCGTTCAAGGCGGAGCTAGTTGCGCGCCACGGCGAGCAGTGCGCTCTGTGCGGCTGGCCCTTCGCGGCCCGAGCCCTCCAGATCGACCACCGTGTGCCGTACGAAGTCGCCGGCGACTACGCGCCGCTCACCGACTCCGACGCCTACATGCTTGTCTGCGGGTCATGCAACCGCTCGAAGTCCTGGAGTTGCGAGCACTGTCCAAACTGGAGCACTGACAAGGACGTCGCGACATGCCTGAGCTGCCTTTGGGGTTCACCTGAGGAGTACGAGCACGTAGCAACAGAGCAACGGCGGAGTTTGAACGTTGCCTGGCAGGGCGATGCTATTTCAGATTTCGAGCGCCTGCGCGCCGCGGCCGAGGCCGCCGGTGTGACGGTCGCCGAGTTCGCGCGCGAAGTACTGCGTCGAGCGGTGTAACTCGCGTGCTCGAGTCTGCAGCCCAAGTTGTTCCTGGACGACGGGGTTAAGCAACGTCGACACGTACAGGCTTTCGAAGGTCGTGACATCGCGACCGCTGAGCGTTGCCTGGGACGAGCGACCGGCGTTGAGCTCCAAACGAACGGCGCCAATTCTGTCTGGCAACCACTCGCCGTACGTCTTGTCACCATGGCGGCCGTCGTAGCTGAGCAGGTAGGGAACCCCACGTGAATGAAGGTCTTCAAGAGTCTCGACGAGCCGCTCGCGGGAAAGCCAGTCGCGGTAACGCTTGTCGACGCCTGTCGACGTGCCTTCCCACGGCGGGTCCATATAGACGATGTCGTTCCTCGTCGCGGCCGATAGTGCATCCGCGAAGTCCGCGCACCGCGAAGTTGCTCGCTCGGAGAGCAGCTTGGCGGCACCGTAGATCTCCTGGCGCATCTTTGTCGGTCGCATTCCGGTACGCCGGTGGTCGGCGGACTGGTTGAACTCGCCAGCCTTGTTGAACTTCATCGGCGAAGGGCGCGGCAGTCAGGCACTCGGCAAGGCCCTGGTCGAGACCGAACGGCGAGTGGAGAGCCTGACCGACGAGGTCGACGCGCTCCGTCGCAGCCGCGAGAATGTCTTCCAGCCGCCGCCGATCGAGTGGATCAAGGATCGGCTGGAGAATCTTAGGAGGTCCTTCGGAACCGCTCGGCTCGCTCAGCGAAGACGCTCCGTGATCTCCTCGGACCGATCCGCCTTGAGCTCGTCACGCCGGACATCGGACGCCCCTTCTACCGAGCGGCTACGACCCTTGATGCGCTGGCCCTAAGAGAAGAACCGCCCTCCGGTGCGGAAGGCGGTTCGAATACTTTGCGAAGGTGGAGACGGCGGGAATTGAACCCGCGTCCGCGGTCGCGTAAGAGATGGCGTCTACGAGCGTAGCCGGCGCTCTGATCTCGCCCTCGACTCGCCTCGCCGGCGGGGTTGTCGAGAACCAGCCCCATGGAATGTCCCCGGATCGGCTGGAGCGGACCTCACCGGGCTAGCCTGCTGATTGATCCCGGGGGCTCCGCCGCAGGCGAGCGAAGGCCGAGCCGACCAGGGTCAGCGACTAAGCAGCCGCGTAACCGAGATCAAAGTTGTGCGTGTTGTCCGCACTTATTTTTTTCCGGGGGTTTTACGAGGCCACCCGGAACCTCGACTCGCAACCATCCCCACGATCCGACCACGTCGAAGCCTGTCGTCCCCGGGGATGTACTTCAGCACGATTGTAGAGCCTCCGGTCCGAGCCGGGGCGGCCAAGAGCGGCTACCGGTAGTTGGGCGGCTGGCGCACCACGGTCTGGTCCTGCTCCCGGGTCCGGGAGGCCCACCAGAACGTGTAGACCAGCGATACCAGTAGGCCCACGAGGCCGACGACGAACAGCACGGTCCCGGCCGTGGCCAGGTCCAGGAAGCTGGTGTGGGCGGTCACCGCCCATTTGAGAATGGCGCCGATCGCGATCAGCGCCAGAGAGCCACCGATGGTCATGCCCTGGGCACTACCCGCAACCTCCCCAGCCCACACGGGTGCCAGGTCCCGTGCCTCAGCGGTGAGCCTCCCGCAGCTCTCGCTGCACATCCCTGGCCATGTCCCGCTTGCGGATGCTCTCGCGCTTGTCGTAGAGGTCCTTGCCGCGGGCCAGCGCGATCTCGATCTTGGCGCGTGAGCGATCGCCGGCGAAGTAGATCCTCGTCGGCACCAGCGTGAAGCCCCGCTCCTTGGTGCGCCCCACCAGGCGCTCTATCTCCTGGCGGTGGAGCAGCAGCTTGCGCGGGCGTTCGGGCTCGTGGTTGGCCCGCGCCGCCGGTCCGTAGGGCGGGATGTAGAGCCCGATCAGCCACACCTCCCCGTCGCGCAGCGTCGCGTAGGAGTCCTTGAGCTGCGCCTTGCCCTCCCGCAGTGCCTTGACCTCGGTGCCGGTCAGGACGAGTCCGCACTCGAAGCGCTCGATCAGGTTGTAGCGGTATGAGGCCTGGCGGTTGGTGGCCACGTCGCCGGGGGAGGATTTGCGCTTGCGTGTCTTGGCCATCTGTCTCAATCCTCCCAGGCCGGCGCCAGATCCACCCTCCCGCGGGGCGCGTCGACCCGGAGCACGCGGACGCTGATCGGATCTCCGAGGCGGATCGCCGCGCCACCACGCGTGCCCACCAGCACGGTGCCCTGCTCGTTGAGCTCCCACCAGTCTCCCCGCAGCCTGCGGACCGGCAGCATGCCCTCGTAGGCGAGACCCTCGCCAAAGGCCACGAACGCCCCGGCGGAGATCAGCCCCACCACCTCCCCCTCGAACGCCGGGGCCCGCTGCGGCCCCTCGACCAGGACCCGCTCCAGCAGGAAGCAGCGGACGATGTCGTCGGCGTCCCGCTCGATCGTCATCGCCTCCCGCTCGCGGGCCGAGGTCCACGGCCCGGCGGAGGCCACCCAGGCAGAATCGGGAGCGGCCACGTCGCCGGTGAGGGTCGAGAGCAGCGCGCGCTGGCAGATCAGGTCGGGGTAGCGGCGGATCGGCGAGGTGAAGTGGCAGTAGCGTGGCGACTGCAGCCCGGCGTGGCCCCGGTTGCGCGGGTCGTAGTAGGCCTGCTTGAGCGAGCGCAGAACGAGGCTCGTCAGCGCTCTGCGCCCGCGGCCGTTGCGCTGCACCCAGTCGTTCACCAGCGCGGAGGCCTCCCCCACCACCTCGGCGGCCTGCTGGGGCGTGAGGTGACCATTCGGAACCGGCGGGGTGGGGACCCCCAGGGAGGCCAGCTGCTCGACCAGCCGCTCCACCGCGGGCGCCTCGGGACGCTCGTGCACGCGGTAGAGCGCCGGCACGTGCCGCTGCTCCAACCGCCCCGCCACCTGTTCGTTGGCGACGATCATGAGATGCTCGATCAGCCGGTGGGACTCGGTCTGGACGCTGGCCGTCGCCGCGGTGACGTTCCCGCGGCCGTCGAAGCGGAACTCGGGCTCTGAGGACTCCACCACCAGCGCGCCTCCCGCCTCCCGGCGGGCCCCCAGCGCCGCCGCGGCGGTTCGGGCGGCCTCCAGCGCCCCCGCCCAGGGCTCGCGAGCCGCCTTGCTCCCGGAGAAGATCCCGTCGACCTGCCCGTATTCCAGGCGCTCGTCGGAGCGGATCACCGAGCGATGAAACGCTACTCGGCGGACGGCCTGTCCGGTCAGCGTCATCTCCACCGTCACCGTGAGCCGGTCCTGACCGGGAACCAGCGAGCAGGCGCTGGCCGAGAGCTCCGAGGGCAACATCGGCTCGACCGCTCCCGGCACGTACACGCTCGTGCTCCGGCGGAAGGCCTCCCGGTCCAAGAGCGAACGTGGCCTCACGTAGGCGCTGACATCGGCGATGTGCACCCACACCCGCAGCGCGCCATCCGGGTCTCGCTGCGCCGAGATCGCGTCGTCGAAGTCGCGGGCACCGGCAGGGTCGATCGTGAAGGTCGGCAGCCTCCGCAAGTCACGGCGCTCACCGTCCTCGCCGGGGTCGCTCGCGGCTTCACGGGCCTCACGCTGCACCGGCGGATCAAAGGATCGCCGCAGTCCGCGGTCGACCATCAGGGCCTCGATCACGTCACGCGCGACCTCTGGCCGCCCGAGCCTCCGCGCCACCCCCGCGCGGCCACGACCCCGCCCCCGACCGCCGGCCGCCGGCCGCAGCACGACCAGGTCCCCCTCCGAGAACCGTCCGTCCCGGCTGACCGTCACCCGCGGCCCGGGGCCGAAGAAGGGCTCGGCGACGAGGAACTTGCCGCGGCGGTTGACCAGGGCGACGCGACCCCCCGGTGGCCCACCGGAGGCGGCGCTCACCGCACCTGGCCGGCGACAGCCTGCTCGGCGACCGTCAGCGCTCGGTCCGCGCGCCCATGGGGATCGTCGGCCACTCGGATATCGGGCTGGATGCCGGTTCCCTGGGTCACGCCGGGGCCGCCGACGTTGCGGCCGCTGGGCTCGAACCACCTGCCGGTGACGATCTCCAGCGCGCCGCCGTTGGCAAGGGTCTGCAGCTCCTGGAAGACGCCCTTGCCGTAGGTGCGCGTGCCCACCACCTTGGTCCCGCGCCGATCTCGCAGGGCGGCGGTGACGATCTCCGAGGAGGAGGCCGTGCCCTTGTCGACCAGCGCCACCAGCGGCACGGCAGCGGAGATCGCCCCGCCGCGGGCCACGTAGACCTGCCGCGGCTGGCTGCGACCCTCGGTGGAGACGATCGTGCCGTCGGCGATGAAGATGCTGGCGACCTTGACCGCCTCGTCGAGCAGCCCCCCGCCGTTGGCACGCAGATCCAGGACGAGGGCTCGCGCGCCCTGGTGCAGCACCCTCTGGACCTGGTCGCGGACCTCGGCACCGGCTCCGTCGGTGAAGCGGGCGAGCCGCACCACCCCCACCTTGACCCCGCGGGCGTTGGCCAGCGCGCTGCTGGCCACCGGCACGACGATGTTCGCCCGCTTGATCGTGACCTTCCGCCGGGTCCGGCCCGACTGCACCACCAGGGTCACCAGCGTGCCCGC
Organism: Actinomycetota bacterium; assembly: GCA_030946085.1. GTDB lineage: Bacteria > Actinomycetota > Thermoleophilia > Solirubrobacterales > Solirubrobacteraceae > Palsa-465. The sequence goes on along the minus strand of JALYYW010000102.1, from coordinate 1,365 downwards.
GGAGCCCCTGATCAGGCGTGAGCCGAAGTCTTGCGAGCGGTTGGCCAGCGACACCGAGCCGACTCCCACGATCAGGTCTCCGCCGCTCAGACCGGCCTGGGCCGCCGGCGAGCCCTGGAACACCTCCACGATCCGCAGCCCCTGACGCAGGGGCGTCACGTCGATGCCGACGCCGCTGAGGTGCGGATCGGACTCGCTCACGAACGAGCGATAGGCAGCCGGGTCGTAGTACTGGGAGTAGGGGTCGTTCAGGCCGGCAACGGCTCCCGCAATGCTCTTGTCGGCCAGCGTGCCGGAGCTCAGCGGCCGGTAATAGTCGCGGGAGAGGATGCTCATCGCCTGGCTGACGAGGTCGTTTCCGGAGTCTGCGACGAACACGCTTCGCAGCGGCGAGGGCAGCCAGCCGGGGTGACCTCCGATCAGGATCCCGAGCAGCAGCACCAGGACCGCCCCCAGCGAGAGCAGGACACGGGAGTACCTGCCGCGGGGCCTCATGCCACCCAGAGTAGCCGGGTGCCCGTGTGGGGAAGGCGGTGCGCCGGACCCTCAGACCCGCAGGAAGCGCCGCAGCGAGAGCCCCGACCCCAGCGCTGAGACGACCACGCCGGCGATCATCAGCACCGTCACCAGTCCTGAGAAGGCGAGCGTCCGCGGCGCCGCGATCAGGGTCCAGTTGTTGGCCAGCGGGTCGAGCAGTGCGACCTTGGCCAGGCCCAGGGCGACGATGGCCAGGAACGCCCCGGCAGCGCCGACGACCACGCCCTCGATCACGAACGGCCAGCGGATGAACCAGTCGGTGGCCCCGACCAGCTTCATCACCTCGACCTCCCGCCGGCGGGCGAACAGCGAGAGCCGGATGGTGTTGGCGATCAGCAGAATCGAGGCGATCGTCAGCAGCACGGTCAGCGCGGCTGCGGTGATCGTCACCAGATTGGTCACCTCGAGGATCTTCCGGGTGTCGTTCTTCTTGTTCGACACGCTCTGGATCGCCGGGTCGACCGCGCTAGGGCCACCCGCTCCGGGCGCGGTCAGCGCCGAGCGCACCGAGAGAACGTCGCCCGGGTTGTCGGGGATAACGTGGAAGGTGTCCGGCAGCGGGTTGGAGGAGAGCAGGGCGTATGCCTGCGGATCCTGCCTTGACTGCTGGGCCAGCGCGGCCTGCTTGGAGACGAACTCCACGGTGCGGACGTGGGAAATTCCCAGCAGCTCCTTGCGCACGCGGGCGCTGTCGGCCGCGGTGGCGGAGGATTTCATGTACACGTCGACGAGCACACGGCCGCGGACGGTGTTGGCGGCGCCGTTGGTGGCCTGGACGATCGGGATGAACACGCCCAGCACCAGCATCGTCACCAGCACGGTGGCCAG
>JALYYW010000101.1 GCA_030946085.1 Actinomycetota bacterium | reverse complement strand
TCCGCGAGCTCCTCGTAGAAACGGGCGACGCACAGCGCCACCCGGGTCTCAGCGGCCACGATCCTGCTCCTGCTCGTCGTGGAGCATCTCCTCGTCGAGCGCGAGGCCCTGGTGGTGCAGGGTGTGGCCCATCCGGTCGCGCTTGGCGCGCAGGTAGGCCTCGTTGTGCGGGTTGGGGACATGCTGGATCGGGATCTGGTCCACGACCGAGAGCCCGTATCCCGCCAGCCCCGAGATCTTCTTGGGGTTGTTGGTCAGGATCCGGATGCTGCTCAGCCCCAAATCGACGAGGATCTGGGCACCGATCCCGTAGTCACGCAGGTCCGCCGGCAGCCCCAGCTCAAGGTTGGCATCGACGGTGTCAAACCCCTCCTCCTGGAGCTTGTAGGCCCGCAGCTTGTTGAGCAGTCCGATGCCGCGCCCCTCCTGACTCAGGTACAGGAGCACGCCGCAGCCCTCCCGCTCGATCATCGAAAGCGCCGACTCCAGCTGCTCGCCGCAGTCGCAGCGCAGCGAGTGGAAGACGTCGCCGGTCAGGCACTCCGAGTGGACGCGGACGAGCACGTCCTCCTGACCCTCGACGTCGCCCTTGACCAGCGCGACGTGGTGCTTGTTGTCCACCAGCGAGCGGTAGCCGACGGCGACGAAAGACCCGTACCCGGTCGGCAACTTGGTGGCCACCACGCGCTCCACCAGCTTGTCGTGCCGGCGGCGGTAGGCGACGAGGTCGGCGACAGTGACCATCTTCAGGTCGTGGCGGGCGCAGTACTGCTCCAGGTCGGGCACCCGGGCCATGGAGCCGTCGTCGTTCATGATCTCGCAGATCACCCCGGCGGGGATCAGCCCCGCCAGCCGTGCCAGGTCCACGGCCGCCTCGGTCTGGCCGACCCGCTCCAGCACCCCCCCGGCCTTGCCCTTCAGCGGGAACACGTGCCCGGGCTGGACGAGATCCCAGCGGGACGCGTTGGGGTCGATCGCCACCTGGATCGTCCGGGCCCGGTCAGCGGCCGAGATACCCGTACTGACCCCGGAGCGAGCCTCGATCGAGACGGTGAAGGCGGTCTCGAAGGCCGACTCGTTCTTGGCCGCCATCAGGTCGAGCCCCAGCTCGTCGCAGCGCTCGGGGGTCAGCGTCAGGCAGACGAGGCCGCGCCCCTCCTTGGCCATGAAGTTGATCGCCTCGGGGGTGACGAACTGCGCGGCCATGGTCAGATCACCCTCGTTCTCACGGCTCTCGTCGTCGCAGACGACCACCATCTTGCCCTGGCGAATGTCGTCGAGGGCGTCCTCGATCGTGGCAAATGGTGACCTCGTGGCACTCATCGCCGCACCAGCTTCTCCACGTACTTGGCCAACACGTCGACCTCCACGTTCACTCGCTTGCCGCTCCGGGCGCCGCCCAGGTTGGTGCGCTGCAGGGTCTCGGGGATCAGAGACACGGTAAAGGATCGGCGATCGAGCTCGGCGACGGTGAGCGAGACTCCGTCGACGGCGACCGAGCCCTTCTCCACGATGTAGCGGAGCACCTCCGGGGAGGCTTCGATCCGGACCCGCCGCGAGAAGCCCTCAGCCCGCACCTCGGCGATCGTTCCGGTGCCGTCGACGTGGCCCTGAACGACGTGGCCCCCCAGGCGGTCGGTGGCGCGCAGCGGGAGCTCCAGGTTCACGCCCGCGCCGACCTCCACCGCCTGCAGGGAGCTGCGCCGCAGCGTCTCGTGCATCACCTCCGCCGCGAACGAGGCGCCGTTGACCGCGGTGGCGGTCAGGCACACGCCGTTGACCGACACCGAGTCACCCTCCTGCAGCTCTCCGCCAAGGGCCGTGCGGATGTGCAGGCGAACCCCCTCCGCAGATCGCTCGGCCTCCAGTACTTCGCCCAAGTCGGCCACCAGCCCCGTGAAGATGGCCTACCACTCCTTGATGCGGGCTGAGATGAGCAGGTCCTCGCCGTGGCGCTCGCAGTCGAGCGTGAGCGCCTGTACGGCATCGGCAATCGCGTCCACGCCCTCGCCCTCCAGCGGGTCCCGCGCGCTGCGGCCGCCGAGGATCAGGGGCGCCAGGAACAGCCTGATCTCATCGACCTCGCCAGCGTCCAAGAAGGCCCCGGCCAGGTGCGGCCCTCCCTCGAGCAGGATCGAGCTGATCCCCTCCGCGCCCAGCTGTGCCAGCGCCGAGCGGATCCGCGCAGGCTCGTTCTCGCCCACGGCGACGACCACCTCGGCGCCGTAGGTCTCCAGGGCGTCGGTGGCCACCCGTGGAGCCGCGCGAGAGACGACCACGCTCAGCGGTATCCGGCGGGCGTCGCGCACCAGCTTGGAGTCCAGCGGCAGGCGCCCGAGCGAATCGAACACCACCCGGCGCGGCTGGCGGATGACCCCTTCCACGCGAGCGGTGAGCTGGGGATCGTCGGCCAGCGCGGTGCCGATCCCGACCACAACCGCATCGCACTCGGCCCGCCAGTGGTGGGCCAGGCGGCGGCTGGCCTCACCGGAGATCCACTTGGAGTCCCCGCCCCGGGTGGCCACCTTGCCGTCCAACGACATCGCCGACTTGAAGAGGACCCAGGGCCCCCCGGTGCGCGCGTGCTTGCGAAAGGGTTGGTTGATCAGCCGCGCGCGCGCCGCGAGCTCGGCGCCGGCGACCACGACTTCGATGCCCTCGTCGCGGAGGATCCCCAGGCCCCGGCCGCAGGCGTGCTCGGAGGGGTCGTCGGAGGCCACGACCACCCGGACGATTCCGGCCCGCCGGATGGCGTCGGTACACGGCGGTGTGCGGCCCTGATGGCAGCACGGCTCCAGCGACACGTACATGGTGGCGCTGCGTAGGTCACAGTCGGCGTCGACGATCGCCTCCACCTCGGCGTGCGGACCACCGATGGCCCGATGAAAGCCCTCGCCTACCACCTCCCCGTCGATCGCGAGCACCGCCCCCACGAGTGGATTGGGGCTGACGCGCCCACGCCCGCCTTCGGCCAGCTCGACGGCGCGAGTCAGCAGGCGGCGATCGGTGTCGGTCTGGAGCGCCATCGGCGTTGGCGTGGAGGATAGGGCCGTGTCAGCCGGGCTGAGAGGCGCACCGGCCCCCGGAGAGCCGGTAGACGCTCATCTCGGGGCCCGGCAGCCGGTACTGGCGGGGGAAGTAGTCAATCGACCAGTCGAAGTTGAAGGGCACCGTGCGGTCACCGGTGGCGAAGGGGGTGACGTGCAGGACGAGTCGGGCGCGGCGGGAGAGCTCGGCGTAGTAGGCGACGGCAGCGGGGTCGTCTCGGGGCTGGGCGAAAGCGCGGCCTGCCTGCAGGGACCCGATCACCAGCCAGCAGTAGCCGCTGTGCGTGTACTCCTTCAGCAGCTGCGGGCGCAGCGTGCGCTCGTACTGATCCACGAGCACATACCGGCGTTGCCCGGCGGGCAAGGGCCGGCCACGGGAGTCGATGTCGGTCAGCGAGGTGGCGAAGCGGTACCAGCGGTCGCCGCTGGGGGTCCACGGCAGCGAGGCGCCGATGTCGGTGGCCCAGTTGTCGGAGACCACCGGCTCGATCACCACCTTGGCACCGGCGGGGACGTGGGTGACCATCCACGCGCGAGCCAGATTGCGCGTGTCCGGACGGGCCAGCACGGCGTCGTCGTGGAGCACCGTCACGAGGCTCTGGGTCAGCAGCAGCACGCTCACGAGCGCCCACGCCACCGGCGCGCGCAGCCCCCGGGCCCGGATCAGCCAGCGGACGAGCTCGGTCGCGCCGTAGGCGCCCAGGATCGCGACGATCGGGAACACCGGCATCAGCCAGCGACCGAAGAAGCGCTGCTGAGCGCCCATGAAGACCACGAACGCGACCGGTGCCGGCAGCAGCACCAGCGCCATCGCCAGCCGCCGGCGAGCCAACAGCAGCCCCCCTCCGGCGAGCGCGGCCAGGCTCGGCCCCGATCCCAGGCCCCAGGTGAACGTCCATAGGTAGTAGCCGACGCCGCTGCCGGGGGCGGTGCCGAGCTTGACGGGATCCTGACCGGCGGCGAGCGAGGCCTGCGAGGCGACGCCATACTGAAACGAGGAGAAGTCCAGCACCGAGTAGGGGTTGGCGAGCACGAACGTCGCCAACGCGATCCCTAGCGCACCCCCCAGCCGCACCGCCGCGGTGCGGAACCTACCGCCGGCCCCGTCGCAGACAGAGGCGCAGAGCAGGCACACCGCTGTGATGCCGCCGGTGTACTTCGTGGCGCAGGCCAAGCCGATCCCGATCCCGGCCAGCATGTAGTCCCGCCGGCGTCCGAGGCGCATCACCCCCGCGACGCCGACGAGCGACAGCGCCACCGGCGCCAGCGTGGGAACGTCGTTGAGCGCCAGATGGCTATAGAAGATCGGCAGGAAGGCCAGGCCGAAGATCGCCGCCGCCAGGAGGGCCACGCCGCGCCCGAGCAGGCGGGCGGCCGCCACGTAGGTGAGCCACACCGCGGCGGTGCCGAGCAGAGCGGCCACCAGCCGCGCCACCACGAACACCGAACCGGGGTCGCTGGCGTAGGCGCGCATGACGGCGTCGGAGCTGCCGAACCACAGCTCCGAGACGATATGCAGCAGGTAGGAGTAGGCCGGAGGGTTGAGGAAGTAGTGCGGGTTGAGGTCGTGGGAGAAGAACGCGATCGCCCGGGGCACGAAGTGCGTGGCCTCGTCCACGTTGTAGCTGTACGGGAGGCCCTGCCCGATCCCCCAGAGCCGTAGGCCGAAGGTGCTCGCCAGCAGCGCGGCCAGCGCCGGGCGGTGCAGCCAGAGCGTCATCGGCCCGGCCGGTGCCCGTCGCCGGCGGGCACGGGGCGGTGAAGCGGCGCGGCCGGTGAGTGCCGGCGCCGCCGTGCTCGGAGTGAGGGTGGCCGTATCCATGTTTTCCGTACGAGTATCCCGCTACCGTGTGATGGAAAGCTCCCGTCGAGCCCCCGCGCGGGCTCGCCCCGGCGGTGGCACGGCGGCTCTGTTTCGGTTTTCCGATGAAGCTCATCATCCAGATTCCCTGCTTCAACGAAGAGGAGCAGCTTCCCCTCACGCTCAGCCGCCTGCCGCGCCAGGTGCCCGGCTTCGACGTCGTCGAGTGGCTGATCATCGACGATGGCTCCAAGGACCGCACGATCGATGTGGCGCGTGAGAACGGCGTCGACCACGTCGTCCGCTTGACCAACCACAAGGGCCTGGCGGCAGGCTTCCAGGCCGGCCTCGACGCCGGGCTCAAGCTGGGTGCCGACGTGATCGTCAACACCGACGCCGACAACCAGTACGAGGGGGCCGACGTGCTCAAGCTCGTGGCCCCGATCGTGCGCGGCGAGGCCGACATGGTGATCGGCGACCGGCAGGTGCACACGATCGCCCACTTCTCCGCGCGCAAGAAGCTGCTCCAGCGGCTCGGCTCCTGGGTGGTGCGCCAAGCCTCCGACACCGAGATACCCGACACCACCTCGGGGTTCCGCGCCTACAACCGCGACGCAGCCCTGCAGATGCAGGCGGTCTCGAAGTTCACCTACACCCTGGAGACGATCATCCAGGCCGGCAAGCTCCTGGTGGCGCTGGATCACGTCCCGATCCGCACCAATCCCAAGACGCGCGAGTCCCGGCTGTTCCCCTCGATGGCCAGCTACGTGCGCCGCAATGCCCTGTCGGTCTTCCGGATCTACTCCCAGTACGAGCCGCTCAAGGTTTTCTGGGCCGGCGCCGGGGTCCTTGGCCTCGGTGCCCTGGCGGTCTTCCTGCGCTTCCTGGTGTACTTCGCCGAAGGTCACGGCCGGGGTCACATCCAGTCGCTGATCCTGGGCGCGCTGCTGTTCAACGCTGCGATGCTGCTGGGCTCGCTCGGGGTGATCGGCGACCTGCTGGACGCACAGCGCACGCTCTCGCAGCGAACGCTCGAGCGGGTGCGCCGGATCGAGCTCCAGCTCGGGGTGGAGCCCTCGCACTACGAACCCGGCGCCGCGCGGGACCAGTCAGACCGCCAGGCACTCGAGGTATGACGCTGGCGCAGGAGTCAGCCCCGGGCCGCGAAGCGGTCCCGACCGGCAACACCTTCGACAAGTACGGCTCCACCAATCCGGCTGTGCGCCGGCTGATGGCGGGCTTCGAGTCCACCCTGGACGAGCTGTTCGGCCAGGCCGCGCCGCGCTCGGTCCTGGACCTCGGCTGCGGTGAGGGCGTCCTCACGGCGCAGTGGGCGCAGCGCCTGGGCCGGCGGCGCGTCGTCGGCGCGGATTTGGAGGACCATAAGCTCCGAGCGGAATGGGCGCAGCGCGAGCAGGCCAACCTGGAGTTCCGCGCGCTGATCCCCGGTCGGCCACTGCCCTTCGCCACCGGCGAGTTCAGCCTCGTAGCCGCGATCGAGGCCCTGGAGCACATCCCCGATCCTGAGCGCACGGTCGCCGAGATGGCGCGCGTGGCCAGCTCGCATCTGCTCGTCTCGGTGCCTCGCGAGCCGCTGTGGCGGATGCTCAACGTGGCGCGAGGTGCCTACCTGCGCCAGCTCGGCAACACCCCCGGCCACGTCAACCACTGGTCAAAGCGCGCTTTCGTGAACCTCCTCGCCCGCCACGGCGAGGTGCGGGAGGCCCGCTCACCGTTCCCCTGGACGATGCTGCTGGTCCGCGTCCGCTGATGCGCCTGCGCGCCCGCGAGCCAGAGCCGGCGCCAGAGCTGGCGCGCGCCAGCCGGGGCGGCGTGACCGGCGAGGCTGCAGGGGTCTCAGGCAACGGCAACGTCTCCGAGCCGGCCGGCCAGGGGTCCTACGCCTCGGGAGCCCGCGTGCTCTCGATCGGGATCGCCTCCACGGGGATCTTCACCTTCGCCTACCTGGCCACCGCCAGCCACGAGCTTGACCAGCGCTCCTACGGCCGCGTGTCGCTGTGCTGGGCGATCATGTTCGTGATCCTGTCGGTCATCTACCGCCCGGTCGAGCAGCTGCTCAGCCGCACGATCGCCGACCGGCGCGCGCGGGGCCTGGTGGGTGGTCATCCCCTGCGCGTCCCGGCGCTGATCCAGCTGAGCTTCGCACTGGTGTTCCTGATCGCGGCGCTGGCGCTGCGCCAGCGGATCGAGCACAGCCTGTTCGACGGCTCCTCCGCCCTCTACTGGATCTTGGTGGTCGGGGTGCTCGTATACGCGGCCAGCTACTTCGCCCGCGGCTGGCTGGCCGGGCACGAGCGCTTCGCCCTCTATGGCAGCCTGGTCTTCCTGGAGTCGACCTCCCGCTTCCTGTTCGCGCTGGCTGTGGCGGTGGGGATCGGCAGTGGCCAGGGGATCACCGGGCTGGGGATGGCGGTGGCGCCGTTCGTGTCGCTGTCGGTGATCCCGTTCGCCTTTAGACGGGTCAAGCACCGGGCGCCCGCAAGCGTGCCTGCCGTCGACGCCGCCGGCGAGGGTCCGGCGCATGCGACCGTGGAGGAGGCCTCCAGCGACCTCTCGCTGCGCCACGGGACCGGCTTCGCTGTGGCGGTGGTGGGGATCATGCTCGCCGAGCAGACGTTGATGAACGCCGCCGTGCTCATCGTCAACGGCACCTCCGGCCAGGCGCTGTCGGGCTTCGTTTTCAACGTGCTGCTGATCGTGCGCGCGCCGCTGCAGCTCTTCCAGGCGATCCAGACATCGATCCTCCCCCACCTCACGGGACTGGAGGCGCGCGAGAGCGGCGAGGAGTTCCACCGCGCCATTCGCCTCACGGTGCTGGTCATCGCCGGCTTCGCCGGGGCGGTGGCGATCGGGCTGCTCGCCGTCGGGCCGCCGGTGATGACGGCGCTGTTGGGCAACAAGGGCTTTCACTACGCCCGGCTCGGGCTGGCGGTGGTGGCGCTGGGCATGGGTCTGCACCTGGTCTCCGGCACCCTCAACCAGGCCGCCCTGGCCCGAGGCCGAGCAGGATTGGCGGCGGTGGCGTGGCTGGTCTCAGCGGCGCTGTTCGTGGCCTTCGTGGCCACGAACACGATTGCCGCCGAGGTCACCAAGGTCGAGGTCGGGTACTTCGTGGCCACGCTCGTGCTGTGCGGACTGCTGTGGGCGGTCTACCGGCGCGGGCCGGCTCGCAACCTACAAGCCGCGGGATCAGGCGACCTGCGCGAGCCCGAGGGGCCCGCGCAGGTCACAGCCGCCTGATCAGCCGCCGGCGCCTAGGCTCCGGCAGGCGGGCTCCTTCTTGCCCGCGCTGTCAAGCGCGGGGCTCTTGAGCCCGCCAAAGCTCGAGTTGATCGCCGATCCCTGAGTCTGCATGGTGTTACTGAGCGACGAAAAGCCCCTGGCGAACGCGGCCGTGTTGTTCGTCGGCAGCGAAGTCACCACGCGGACATCCTGGTCCAGCGCTGTGTGGTACTGCGTAAACGCACTGACCAAGCGAGACGAGATTTGCTTGCCGTTACTCACGTCAGGCGTGCCTGCCTTCTCCATCTTGGAGGCCGCCGTGCTCGCTGCGGACGAAAAGGACCCAAGGAACGTCTGGAAGGCCTGCTTGCGCACCGCCAGACTTCCGTGCGCTGCTTTCGCGGTGGCGGTGCTGGCTTGAACCTGCTGCTTGAACGATCCGAACGCCTGGCAGATCGATTTAACGTAGGCCGCAGGCGCGACGTTGCTGGATCCTCCGCACGCACCGAGCGCAATGGAGGCGACCAGCACGCCGCAGATGGTTGATGTCCTTCTTCCCAGAGGCATGAGGGCGACCGTACCGGAAAGGCCAGAAGCCTGACTCGGACCCGCGCTCACCCGATCGCCGGTAGAGCTCAGGCGCCGCTCCTCAGGCTCTGACAGGCGGGCTCCTTCTTGGCTGCGCTCTCCAGTGCGGGGCTCTTGAGTCCGGTGAGGCCGCCGCCGACCGCAGATCCCTGCGTCTGCATGGTGTGCCCCAGCGCCGCGGTGGCATTCTTGAACGCTTTAGGGTCTTGCGTCGAAAGGGATTTCGCCGTATTGGCGTCCTGATTCAGCGAGTTCTGAAGCCGTGTGAACACGGTGCCAAGGGCAGACGAGACCTGCTTCCCGTTGCTGACGTTCGGGCTGCCGGCGCCCTTGATCTTCGAAGCCGCTGACGTTGCACTGGACGAAAAGCTTGTCAGGAAGGTCTGGAGGGCCTGCTTGCGAGCGGGCAGAGCAGTGCTCCGCACCGCGTGAAAAGCGTTGCTGCTGGCTTGGAGCTGTTGCCGGAAGGAAGTCACCGTTTGGCACACGGTCTTCATGTAGGCGGCAGGGGTGACGACGGACGAGCTCGAGCTCCCGCACGCCGACAGCGCGACGGACGCGACCAGCGCGCCGCAGATGGTTGATGTCCTTCGTCCCAGAGGCATGGCGGCGACCGTAGCGCAAAGCCCAGACGGCCGACGGATCGGTTCAGGCCGCGCCGGCGGCCTCCGCCACCTGCCGGTAGGCGTCCGCCGGATCTTCGGCGCCGAAGATTGCCGACCCGGCTACCAGCAGGTTGGCGCCCGCCTGCACGACCGGCGGCGCCATCTCCGCATTGATCCCCCCGTCGACCTGCAGCGCCACGTGGTCGGGAAGCGCCGCCCGCATCCGCGCCAGCTTGCCCAGCGTGGCGGGGATCAGCTTCTGGCTGCCCCAGCCGGGATTGACGCTCATGCACAGAGCCAGGTCAAGCGTCTCCTGCGCCACCTCGGCCAGCGCCTCGGCGGGGGTCGCGGGACAGATGGCAGCACCGGCCGTGCAGCCGGCCTCCCGGATCTGCGCGAGCGCGAAGTGCAGGTGGGGAGTGGCCTCGGGGTGCACGGTGATGCCGTCGGCTCCGGCCCGGATGAACTCCTCCAGCTGGCGCTCGGGGCGCTCGATCATCAGGTGCACGTCGAGGATCCCGCCGGCGTCGTGCACCCGATCGGCGATGGCCCCGACGATCACCGCGCCGAAAGAGATCGGGGGGACGAAGTGACCGTCCATCACGTCGACGTGGATGATCCGGGCCCCGGCCGCGATCACCTCGTCGACCTGCGTACCCAGCCGGGACAGGTCAGCCGAGAGGATCGACGGGGTGATCCGTAATTCACGCAGAAGCTCACGGGACATATTCAGACCGCCCGCAGCATACTGCCCTGACAGTGGTTGCAGGCCACTATTGCGGTGCTCGACATCCTCACGATCGTCGAGTGCTCACCGCAGTTGGGGCACACCGACACGAGCTCATAGCGCTGCAGGCAGTAGACGCAGCGGTAGTTGCCGGGCACCGCCGTGGGACGCAGCCACGGCTCTCCGCAGCTGGGGCACTCGGGCCCCAGCTTGATCGGGTCCTCGGTCACCATCCCCTCAGCTTAACGGGCACTCCAGCGGATCCGCTCAAGCGGCGCGGCGCAACCTGGCGATGAAGAAGCCGTCGGTGCCGTCGCGGTCGGGGCGAAGCTGTAGATGAGGGCCATCGGGGGACCCGTGCTGGGGCCACCGCTCCCGCAGGTCCTCGGCCCGGAACTCGGGATTCTGCCTCAGAAAGGCTGCCACAGCGTGCACGGTCTCCTGCCGGGAGATCGTGCAGACCGAGTAGACCAGCACGCCACCCGCTGCCGTGGCGTCAGCCGCCGCCGACAGGATCTGCGACTGCAGCCGTGAGAGCTCGGCGATCGACTCCGGGCTGGCGCGCCAGCGCCGGTCGGGTCGAGACTGGAGGGTGCCCAGACCGCTGCAGGGAGGGTCGACCAGGACCCGGTCATAGCGCTTCGTTACGGAGCCCGCGGCGGCGTCCTCCACAATCACCTGCACGCAATCGGCACGCATCCTGGCGCAGGTCAGCGCCAGAGCCCGCGCCCGCCCGGGGTGGCGCTCCACCGCGGTGATCTCCCCCTCCCCCTGCGTCAGGGCGGCGGCGTGGGTGGTCTTGCCCCCGGGCGCCGCGCACAGGTCGAGCACCCGCTCTCCCGGCTGCGGCGCCAGCACGCGCGCCACCAGCATCGACGCTCGCGACTGCGGCATGATCGCGCCCTGCGCGAACAGCTCGGAGCCATGCGCGTCGAAGGGCGCGTCGAGGACCAGGCCCTCCGGAAGCTCGGGCGCGGGGCGCGCGGGCACCGGCAGCCGCGCCCGAACCTCGTCGATGGTGCTCACCAGCGTGTTCACCCGCAGCGCCGCCTCCGCCGGCTCGTTCACAGCGCGCAGCAGCGCTCGGGCCCCCTGCTCGCCCAGCTCGGCCCACCACATCTCCGCCAGCCACCTCGGCACTGAATGCGCCAGTGCGGCAGCGCCGGGGGTGTCCTCACCCAGCGTCGCGACGATCTCCCTGCCCTCTCGCACCGCCCGGCGCAGCACCGCGTTGACCAGCCCGGCCCCTCCGCGCTGCTCCTCCTTGACCAGCTCGACGCTGTCGTTGACCACGGCGTGCTCGGCGACCCGGTCCAGGAACAGCAGCTGGAAGAGCCCCAGACGCAGAGCGGCCAGCACCGGGGGGTCGAGGCGATCGGCCGGGCGCCGGGAGAGGCGCGTGACGACGTGGTCCAGGGTCGCCATCCGCTGCACGGTGCCGAAGGCGAGGATCGTGGCCAGGGCGCGGTCGCGGGGCTGCAGGCCGGCGGCGTGGGAGCGGAGCGCCCGGTCGGCGTAGGCCCCCTGCTCGAATACCCGCCGGATGACCCGGTAGGCGGCGCTCCGCGCCGGCGCCACCCCCGCCGGCGGCGCTCCCGCCGCGGCGCTCACCGCCGGGACCGGCGACCGCGGAGGTAGTCCTCGCCGGACATCGGACGCCCGCCCGGCGGCTGGACGGTCACCAGCTCCAGCGCTCCCTCGCTGCACCCGAGCACCGGCAGCGGGCCCTCCAGCGACAGGCTGCCGGCCTCCACGAGATCGTCCTCGCCCACCCGTGCGCAGACCACGCCCAGGCGTCCCACGGGCGCCATCGAGACGAAGGTGCCGATATGCGGACTCAGCGCGCGCACGGTGCGCTGCAGCTGCACGGCCGGCAACTCGGGGCGGAGCTCACGGTCGGCGGGCGTGATCTTCTCGGCGGAGGTCACGGCCTCCTCGTCCTGGGGCACGGGTGCAGGACGCTCATCGAGCACTTCGACCAGCAGCTCGCCGCCGATCTGCGCCAGGCGGGGGGCGAGCGTGCCGTAGGTGTCCTGCGCGGCGATCGGCTCCCGCTGGCGTGCGCTCACCGGGCCGCTGTCCAGACCGGCAGTGAGCTCCATGATCGATACGCCCGTGTCACGGTCCCCGGCCATGATCGCCCGCTCCACCGGCGCCGCGCCGCGCCAGCGCGGCAGCAGCGACGGGTGGACGTTGAGCATCGGGTGCGCCGAGAGCAGCGGCTCCCTGATGAGGGCGCCAAAGGCGCACACGCAGACCGCGTCGGGGCGCTCGGCGGCGATCAGCGCCCGTGTCGGCTCGTCGTTGACGTCCTCGGGCTGTCCCAGCT
>JALYYW010000081.1 GCA_030946085.1 Actinomycetota bacterium | reverse complement strand
TGGCAAGACCCAGCGCGAGGCGACCCGCTGCCTAAAACGCCACCTCGTCCGCCGGATCTACAACCTCCTACGCGATCCCCAGCACGTCCCGATCACGCTCTGCTTGACATAGGAGCATCAACCGGCGCCAGCGGTCCACTTTCCAATCGGCCTCGACACCCAGCTCACGATCTAGCCGAAACATGCCTTGCGGAGCGGCGCGTGACCAATGTGATCCGGCCGGACGCCTGGCCTTGACCATGCCTTCGGTCACCCGCCCTGCCCGCGACCGACGAGCGCCTTGGCGACACAGGGCGCGTAAGCCCGATCTCCGAGCTGGGAACGCGCGGTCGTTCTCCGAGCCCCTCCGAGCGTTGTCTGGTGGCCCCTGAGTGTGGCGAGAACGCGGGGGCGCGTTCTCACAATGGGTTCGCCCTCCCTTCACATTGGCGCAGGTATGTCCGCCGCCAGCGCGGAACGTCGCCCGGCGCACTACCGCTGGTAGCGCCTGAGGTCTGAACTCGAAGTCGGTTCTGCTCCACCGAGGGTAAAAGGCATCCAGTTGATCCTCGAGTTCGGTGTCATCAATGCTCGCCGCCTGCTTGATGCTGCTGATGACCCTGTCGATGACGGTGCGGATGATCTCCATCGCCAACTCGGGATGGGTCTGCCAGAGCTGCGCTGCGCCCGCCGATGCCGAGGCTGGCACCTGGGCCGCGTGCAGCCGGCCAAGGCGTGGAGCGATCACACCGAGCGCACCCGCGGCCATCGCCGCTCCCTCGGCGACTGGGATCGGCAGCAACCCCGTCGCCTGAAGCACCCAAGCGGCGACCGCCAACCCCATGGTGGGGTGCGCGCGAGACATGATGTCGCTCACGATGTCCTGGAGATCAGGTGAGGGATACGGTCGGGTCCGGAGCTCCTCGATCTGTCGGCGATTCGATTCGATCAGCTCGCGTTCGGTGGCCGAGATGATCTCGGCGCCGTGCGGGGCCACGGCCGTGTCCTGCACGCCTTCAGGCACCGAAGCCTGCTCGGCCGAGGTTTCCGGCACAATCCACTCAAGCCGACCACTCGGCGTGACGCCGACGATCCAGCCAGCGCCAACCCCCTGCGCTGGCGTTGCGCGCTCCGTCCGCCGTTCTTCCGTCATGGCGCAGAGTCTCTCCGGATCGAGACGACTTCTAGCGTGAAAATGCGCTTGGTGAGCACACGAGCCCAGCCTTCCGCCGATCGGACTCTCGACACTCTGAACGCAGAGGCGCAAGATCGCCGCCGACCTGCTCAAGCTGGTTAGGCACGGCTCTCGGCTGAGCTGTGTCATTGCCAAGCTATACGACGGTATAGGGGCAATACCGCGGGTGGCTGCGGGGCAGAACCCTTACCGGCCGGGCTTTAACCAGGCCCCGCGGACGACTTGCGGAGCTGGCTTGACCGGCGATCACCGTCGAGCCAGAGGCCTGGGAATGGTTGCATGGAGCACCGGAGCCTCTAGGTCGCCTCCCCCATGAGCGCAGCTGCACCTTCTCCTACCCGGGACCTTGGCCGCTGATCCCCCGTGAGTGTAGCGTTTTCGCTACATTCTTTAGAATGTTGAGTGCGAGGGATGTGTTGGTGGCGGCACGCCGTACGGCGGGGCTCACGCAGGCGCAGCTGGGGGAGCGGCTGGGACGCTCACGCTCGACAGTGGCACGCTGGGAGCTCGGTGAGATGGAACCCTCCTACGCGGCAGGGCTCCTACCTCTACGAGATCGCGCAGATGCGCGCGCTGCTCCCGCTAGAGTGTTTACGCCAGCTCGGTGGTGAGGCGCTCGCCGAGCGGCTGCTGGGTCTCTCTGAGGCCAGCGTCGATGGGGTGCTCTTTGGCGATGTCGCTGGTGTGTTGTGCGGCTGGCCGCTGCGAGTGCCCACCAGCGCCCGAGTGGAGCTGTGCGCCGAATCGCAGCTGGGGGTGCCCGAGGAGCTTGACGTAAGCGTCGTGGCACTGCCTGCGGGGACGCGTGGCCTCAGTGACCTGCAGCGCGACGTCGAGCTGATCGAGCTCGTCGAAGGCGCTCGGGTGTCGATCGCCTCCCCGCTAGACCAGCTGCGGATCGAGCGTGCGCGGGGCGAGCACCGGAAGGTGGCGGCGCTGGCGGCGGTGCTCGAGCATCGCCGTCGCTGGCCCCAGGGCCCATCGGCGCGACGCGAGTACACCTCCGAGCAGGCTGGCGCAGCGATCGAGGCATGGCTGACGCGGAACCCCTGAACGCTGGGCGCGAGGCGCTGCTGGCCGCGCAGCAGCGCGCGGAGGTGCAGTTCGTGGTGATCGGCGGTGCGGCGATCGCCTCGCATGGCATTGCCTATCGCACCGACGACATCCACGTCACCCCGGAGCGCTCACAGTCCAACCTGCAACGCCCGGCCGACGTACTTAACGACCTTCAGTGTGACATTCCCTTCGCGCCCGCGGTTTCCCCCGCGGCTACGAGCAGATGCAAAGCGGCCGCGCGTACGCTCCCGGTCGCTGAGACCACGATCCGCGCATCCGTGGCCTCACTGGAGGACGTCGAGCACTCAAAGCGCTCGGCCGGTCGCGCCAAGGACCTCGCCTACTTGCAGACGGTCGGCCGCCGCGCTCAGGGTCCCAGCCAGCAGGGCGAAGCACGCAGCGCACGTGACGCGTCGTTTCCCAGCGCCTCGGGACCCGCACCGGCGCCATCCTCCCCGCCGCGGCCCCCGCCCCGCTACTGCCTACCGCCCCGCGACGACCTCGCGCGCTGAGTGCTGCTGGTGGAGACCCACGCCTACCAGCCTGGTCTGGCCCCCATGAACGCTGCGGCGCCGGTGCCCTCCGGTTTTCGCCTACAGCGTCACCTAAAGCGGTGCCGCGCTTCCGCGCTCCGCGAGCCGAGCCGAGCCGTGACCCTCGCCGGCGCCGCCGCCGCGAGGCTGGGGACCGGGGGGCTTCACCGTGCTGGCCCAACGGGCGGGTCGCTGAGCGCACTGGACCGAGGTCCGTGGGGCTCTGCGATCAGGCCGCCTCCTGCTCCCCGGGCTCGTGCAGCTCGGGAGCGCTCTCGGGCGCGTCCTCGTCATGCTCCCGGTCGGCGGCAGCATCCTCGCCGTCGGATTCCAGGTCGCCGGCCACGTCGTATTCAGCGAGCGTGTCGGTGGCGACCGCGCCCTTCACGACCGGTGCCGCGGCCCCGTCCCCGCCCGCTCCGGAGCCCTTGCGCCGGCGGCGCTTGGTGGCGCGCCGGCCCTTGGGGAAGTTGCGCAGCAGCTCGCGAGCCAGGGCCGCGGGCTTGCGGGCCAGGCGGGTGCGGGCCCCGCGCAGGGCCTCCTCGGCCTCCGGCGTGTGTGCCAGCGCCGCAGCCAGCAGCGCTGCTGAGAGCCGGCGGTCCTCCTTGCGCGCGGCGTGGACGAGCCGGCGGGCGTTGCGGGCGTGAGCAGCGCCGCTGGAGTTGACCAGCAGGCCCAGCAGGCGCTTGGTCTCCGGCCAGCGCTGCACCGCGTACTCCTCGTGGACCTCGCGGGTGTACTCGGCCATCCGCCAGATCCAGGCGTTGGCCTGGTCGCGGCGGCCGATGCGGCGCTCGGCCAGCGCCTGGAGCATGATCTTCACGCCCTCCCGCCGCTCGTCACGCTGCCACCCGGCCATGATGTCGATCGCGGTGTCGAACGCCTCCGCGTCACGCGAGGCGGCGATCTCCTGCAGCGCCCGCAGGCGCAGCTGCGAGCTGCGGTTGCGCTGCAGCGCGGTCAGCAGGAAGCGCCGCTTGAGCTCGCCGCCGCGGTCGAAGTGGAGCATCGCCTTGGCGCGCCGCCAGCCGTTGGCCGCCACCCGCGCGCCGGCCAGCGCCGCCCACACATGCTGCTCGCCGTAGTCCAGGTGCTCGACGGCGATTCGCCACAGCTCCCGCTCGAATACCTCCGCCCGCCGCTCCGGATCGGGGGTGACGGGGAGCACCCGTCGCTCCACGCGCACCCGCCGTCCGCGCCCGCGCCGCACCGGGCCGACGACGATGGCGCCGCCGCGGTAGACATCGCGGTCCAACAGCGAGTGCAGCGTCACGACCGGGTCGTCGTGCTTGGTGGCGGGATGGACGAAGTCCACAACGATGCCGGCCTCCTTGCCGGGGTGGCGGCGGGTCACGCGCCCGACGCGCTGCTGGTAGATCCGCTTGGAGGCGGTGGGAGCCAGGTGCATGCAGATAGTCGCGCGGGGACTGTTCCAACCTTCGGCCAGCAGCTGGGCGTTGACCAGCACGTCGATCTTGCCCGACTCGTAGTCGGCCAGGATCCGCGCCAGCTGGCGCTTGGGGGTCTCCCCGGAGACCCCCTGGGCCTTGATCCCCAGGTCCCGGAAGGCCTGGGCCACGTTGTAGGCGTGGCGTACGCCGGCGGCGTAGACCACCCCCGGGACGCCGTTGAAGCGCGTCTTGTAGAGGTCTGCGATGGCCACGTTGAACGGGGTCTGATCCAGCAGCTCGGCCAGCATCTCCTGGTCGAACTCGGTGTCCACCTCGCCCCGGCGCAGCGGCACCTTGGCGATCGTGCGCACGCCCGGGCCCGGTGGGATCCGGATGCAGCGCAGCGGCGCGATCACGCCCCTGCGCGCGGCCTGAGCCAGATCGAAACGGGATGTCTGGGTGGGGAAGAGATCGGTGACGTGGCGGGCGATCAGCGCGCCGGTGGCGGTCATGCCGACGAACACCGGTCCCGACCAGCTGCGGATCGAGGCCGAGGTCTTCTCGCCGAGCGCGGTGTGCGCCTCGTCGCAGATCACGATCGTGTAGGCGTCGGAGATCTTGCCGGCGTTGCGCACGAACCACTGATAGGTCTCCACCGTGACCGGGCCGTTGGCCACGTCGTGGTCGCCGAGCAGCGCGCCGCAGATGCGGTCGCGGTAGCCGCGGTCGCGCAGCTCGCCGTGGAACTGGTCCACGAGGTTGCGACGGTGGGTGAGGATCAGGACCCCGCCGGTGCGCGAGGCTTCGACAAAGCCCAGGGCGGCCACGGTCTTGCCGGCGCCGGTGGCGTGCTCGAACCAGAAGCGCCGGTCGGCGTTCGGATCCTCGGGCTGCTCGTCCAGCTGGATGTCCTCGTCGAGCTCTGACCCCTCCTGCCAGTCGTCCTCGCTCTCCTCCTGATCGTCCTCCTCCTCGTCCTCCTGGTCGGAGATGGCGGGCGCAGCCACCGCCGCCTGGGCTCCGGCGCTGCCGGGCCCGCCTGCGCCGTTGGCGCCCGCCGCCGACCCGTGGCCGCCCCGCTGGGCCTCGGCCAGCAGTGCGGTCAGGGTGCCCGAGAGGGCATCGACCTGGTGGGCGGAAAGGACGGTGCCGTCGACCAGGCGCGGCTCGTCCTCGGAGAGCAGCCGCTCCAGTCCCAGCAGCAGCGAGAACTGCTGCCGCCACGCCACCGAGGGCTTGCTCGCGCCCTGCTTCAGCTCGGCCAGGGCGGCGTCGAGCGCCCGGCGCCGGGCCGTTTCGGGCGCCAGCGCGTCCTCGCGAGATTCGCCTTCGTGGACGAATTTCTCGCGGGTGAACCGCTCGGCACGCGCAATTGCGGCAGGACTCGGGAAGGGGGTGGAGGCACCCATGGGAATGAAAGCTTGCGTCTCGATGAGCGAGCAGAGCCGCGGCAACACTCGTAGCGGCTCAGATAGGCCCCGGCGGATGCCAGAACGGCGAGGACTCCTCAGATGCGGTCAGCCCCCTCGCCAGAACCTGGGGGTGAGGATAGCGGGTATTCAAGCAGACTCGCTTCCCGGCTCCCGGGGAGGGGGAGTGAAGCCGCCAAGCGGTGTGGCAAGCTGTTCGCCGTGGCTCTCCGCGCGCTCTCCCTGGCCTGCCTTGCCGCCGGCGCGGCGCTGGCGGGCTGCGGCGGCGCCACACCGGCCCGCACCGCCCTGAGCCGCCCTCAGGAGCAGGCCCAGCTGCGCGGCTCGCCGCCGGCGCTGGCGGCGCTGCACCTCCAGGCCGATCGCCTGCTTTCCGGCGGACAGGAGGCCTTCGCCGCGCGCCTGCGTGCGCTGCGCGGACACCCGGTGGTCGTCAACAAGTGGGCCTCGTGGTGCGGGCCCTGCCAGAGCGAGTTCCCGGCCTTCCAGCGCGTCTCGGCCGAGCTCGGCCGGCAGGTGGCCTTCCTCGGCCTCGACGGCAAGGATCAGCCCGCGGCGGCTGCGGCCTTCCTGGCGCGCCTGCCCGTCAGCTATCCGAGCTACAGCGACCCCGAGGAGAGCATCGCCCGCTCGATCCAGGCGGTCACGTTCTATCCCCAGACGATCTACTTCGATCCTGCCGGGCGGCAGGTGTACGTTCACGCCGGGCCCTACCTGACCGCGGCGGCGCTCATGCGCGACGTCCGCTTCTACGCGCTCAGGTGACCGGGTCACGCGTTCACGAGGTACGCCGGGCGGAGAGCCCGGACGAGCTGGCGGCGGCGCTGAGGCTGCGCCACGAGGTCTTCTGCACCGAGCAGGGCGTTCCCGAGCACGAGGAGCTCGACGGTCGTGACCGGGACGGCATCCATCTCGTGGCGGTGGCCGGCGGTCAGCTGCTCGGCACCTGCCGGATCCTGATGGTGGGCAGCACGGCGCAGTTCAGCCGCCTGGCGGTGCGGGCCGATGCCCGCCGTCGCGGGATCGCCACCGAGCTGCTGGAGGCCGCCGATGGGGAGGCGCTCGGGGCCGGGGCCCAGCGCCTGGTGCTGCACGCGCAGGTCTACGCACAGCCGTTGTACGAGCGGTCCGGCTACCGGCCACGCGGTCGGGTGTTCGTGGAGGCCGGGATCGAGCACATCGCCATGGACAAGCGCCTGCCGTGAGCGGCGCGGCTGGTCTGTGATGCCGGAGATCAGGATCGACCCGCTCAGCGGGCAGCGCACGATCCTCGCCGGCGACCGGGCCGGGCGCCCCGGGGGCGGTCCGGCGGTCAGTCCCACACCGGAGATCGACCCCGGCTCCGATCCCTTCGGCGAGGGCCACGAGGACCGCACTCCACCCGAGCTCCACGCCGTGCGTCCCGCCGGTGGCCCCCCGGACACGCCGGGATGGACGGTGAGGGTGGTGCCGAACCTGTACCCCGCCCTGCGGACCGAGCCCGACGCGCCTACGGAGCCCATCGAGGACCCCGCGCACGCGGCCGGGATCAACGCCAGCCGCGACCTGTTCTGGTCGGCTCCTGCCGCCGGCGCCCACGAGGTCATCGTCAACAGCCCCCGCTCCGTGGTGTCGCTGGCACAGCTGAGTCCCGCGGAGGTGGATGGCGCGGTGGAGGTCTGGCGTCAGCGGATGCGCGTCCACCGTGACGCCGCCTACGTCCACCTCATCGTCAACGAGCGCCCGGAGGCGGGGGCATCGCTGCCCCACACCCACGCGCAGCTCTTCGCGCTCTCCTTCGTCCCCGCCGCGGTGGCGCGTGAGCGGGAGCGCTCGAGCGCCTACGCGACCCGCACGATGGGCGGGAATCTGCTCGCCGATCTCGTCCAGGAGGAGGTTCGCCTCCGTCGGCGGATCGTGGCCATCGACGACGAGGCGGTGCTGATGGCCCCCTACGGCGCGCGCATGCCCTACCAGCTGCTGCTGGCGCCGCGCACGCCCCGTCCACGCTTTGAGGACGCCGGCCCGGCGGGAGCGCGGATGCTGCACGACGCCCTCCGCCGGATTGCGCGGCGCCTGGGGGCTCACCCACCGTTGAACCTGTGGGTGCGCACGGCGCCTCGGGGAGATGATCATCCCAGCTGGAGGATCGACATCCTGCCCCGCCTGACCAACCTCGCGGGGCTGGAGCTGGGGGCCGGTCTGCACCTGAACATCGTGGCGCCCGAACAGGTCGCGGCCGAGCTCCGCGAGCTCTGAGGCCGCGCGTGCGGGCGCTGATCCAGCGCGTCTCCCGGGCCTCGGTCACCGTTGATGATGAAATCGTGGCGGCGATCGGGCCCGGCCTGCTGGTCCTGCTGGGGGTGGCTGGCGCCGACGGCGAGGACGATGCGCGGTGGTTGGCGGCCAAGGTCCGGGCGCTGCGCATCTTCCCCGATTCCGCCGGGCGCATGAACGAGCCGCTCGGCGAGCGCGAGGTGCTGTGCGTCAGCCAGTTCACCCTGTTCGGCGACGCTCGCCGCGGCAACCGGCCGAGCTTCGTCGCTGCGGCCCCTCCTGAAGTGGCTGAGCCCCTCTACGAGCGCTTCTGCGAGCTGCTCGGAGCTCGTAGCGGCGTCTTCGGCGCCCACATGGAGGTCGAGCTGTTGGGCGACGGGCCCGTGACGCTGCTGCTGGAGAGCCCGGGCGGCCAGCGATAATCCAGCCGATGACCCGTTACCGCTACCTGTTCTCGCAGCTCGTGCGCCGCGAGCTGCGACGCAAGTACAAGGGCTCATCGCTGGGCGTGGTCTGGTACCTGGTCAATCCGCTCGTCCTGCTCGGCGCCTACACGCTGATGTTCGGCTTCGTCTTTCGCGTGCAGAACATCCCCGACTTTCCCCTGTTCCTGATGATCGGGCTGATGGTTTGGACCTTCTTTCAGCAGTCGCTGCTGGCCGCCGCGGAGTCGCTGATCGATCAGGGGCCGCTGATCCGCAAGGCCGCCTTCCCGCGGGAGGCCATCCCGGGGGCGAGCGTGGCCGTGCAGCTGGTCACCTTCACGGCGCTGCTCGTGCTCATGACCCCGCTGACGGTGGCGCTGCGCGGCACGCTCAGCCCGGCGCTGCTGCTACTGCCGCTCCTGGTGGCGGTGCTGTTCTGCTTTGTGCTCGGCTGCGCGCTGATGGTCTCGGTGCTCCACGCCTACTTCCGGGACGTCGCCCCCACGCTCACCGCCGCCCTGCTGCCGTGGTTCTTCGTGACGCCGATCTTCTACCGCCCCGGCGGTCACGGCTTCCTGGGCAGCCATCCGGTCATCTCGACGATGTTGGGCTGGGTCAACCCCGTGGCGCCGTTCATCGAGACGCTGCGCGCCGTGGTCTACGACGGCACGGCTCCCGACCCGGGTCGCCTGCTGTACGTGTGCTTGGCCGCCGCACTGGCGCTCGGTCTGGGGGTATCGGTCTTCAGGCGCCTGCAGGGAGACCTGGCGGTGGTGGTTTGAGCTCGTGCCCGATCGGGTTCCCGCTGTGAGCGTGCGTCAGGGAGATCGTGGTGGTGCTGTGAACCTGCGCCCGGGGGAGATTGTGCTCCGGGAGGCGACGCGCTCGTTCAGCGTCCGCGCCGACCAGGCCCGCACACTCAAGGGCCTCGTACTCGGAAAGCGCGCGGGCCGACCGAGCGGGCCGGCGCCGGTACCCGCGCTGCAGGGGGTGACGCTGCACATCGAGCCCGGGGAGACCGTCGGCATGGTGGGGCGCAACGGTGCCGGCAAGACCTCCACGCTGCGGGTGCTGGCCGGGATCGTGCCGCTGGAGTCCGGTCAGGCGCAGTGCGGCGGTCGGGTGGTTTCGCTGTTGGAGCTCTCGGCCGGCTTCAGCCGGGATTTCTCCGGCCGGGAGAACATCCTCCTGCAGGGCGCCCTGTACGGCTTCGGCCGCGAGGAGCTGGAGGAGCGGATGGAGCGAATCGTCGCCTTCTCCGAGCTGCGGGACTTCATCGACATCCCGGTTAAGACCTACTCCAGCGGGATGTTTGTACGCCTGGGCTTCTCGATCGCGGCGCACCTCAGTGCCGACGTGCTGCTGATCGACGAGGTGCTGGCGGTCGGCGACGAGGCCTTCCAGCGCAAGTGCCTGCGCCGCATCTCCGAGCAGATCGCCGGCGGGGCGACGCTAGTGCTGGTCTCCCACGATCCCGGGGCGGTCGAGCGCGTGTGCCAGCGGGTGGTGGTGCTCGACGGGGGACAGGTCGTGTTCGACGGGCCGACGGCCGAGGGTCTGCTGCGCTACCACCAGCTGATGGGCACCGAGCACGGCAGTGGCGAGCTGCTGCGCGGGCCCGGCCCCGGCGCCGTGGAGATCGCCGACGTCGAGCTCCTCGACGGCCAGGGGCGGCGCAGCAGCGTGTTCCGCAGCGGTGCGTCGCTGGAGGTCTCCGCCTCAGTGCGGGCTCGCGGGCTCGTGCAGCGCCCCCGCCTGGCGCTGGAGCTGCGGGCGGGGGAGGGGACGCTGCTGTTCCGCTCCACCACGGCGCTCGGGCTGGACGGCACCGGCGGCGCCCAGGTGGCCTTCGAGATCCCCGAGCTGCCCCTGCTCGGCGGCGATTACGACATCTCGCTGGGGGCCGCCGCGGAGGGCGAGCCGCTGACCCTGGCGCGCACGGCTCGCTTCTCGGTTCCGCATGAGCCGGGGGCCGACGGCGTTCTCGACCTTCGCGGACGCTGGCGCACCGCCAGCGTCACCGGCGGTGAGCGGGGATGACCGAGCCCGAGGAGGCGCTCCCGCGCGCCCGCGCGGCGGCGGCGCGCCTGCGGGCCGAGGGCGTATATCCGGGGGCGCCAACGGAGGCGACGCCGAGCGCCGGCGTGTCGCTGGGCAAGCTCGCCGAGTGGGCCATGATCGAGCCCGACCTGCGCGAGGTTCGCTCCACCCGGCGGCTGGGGGCACCCGTGACCGCGTTCAAGCGGGTGCTGCTGCGGCTGCTGGAGCAGTACCACGTGGAGCTCCGCTCCCAGCAGACCCGCTTCAACCTCACGCTCCTCGGGGAGGTGCACCGGCTGGAGCAGCGAATCGACGAGCTGGAGCGCCGGCTCGACGACGTTGGCGGCCGATGATCGTCCACCAGGTGCTCTCGGGGGCCGGGCCTCATGACGCCGTGACGAGGATCGCGCTGGCCTGCCGCGCGCGCTTCCGGGCATGGGGCTGGGGCGGTAGCGACCTGGCGGCGCGACTCAGTCCGGGGCTGAACGGCGCCGTCGCGCCGCTGGCCGCGCTGCGCGCCGAGCCCGAGGACGTGCTGCTGCTGCACCACTCCGCCTACGCCCCCCGCCTGAGCGAGCTGCTGGCGCTGCCCAACCCCAAGCTGCTGCTCTACCACAACATCACCCCGGCGGACCTGCTGTGGGATCACGCCCCCGTGATCGCCACCTACTGTGCCGTCGGGCGCGCCCAGCTCAGCGAGCTGGTGCCGGCGGTGGACGTAGCCGCCGGGGACTCGGCCTTCAACGCGCGTGAGCTGGCCGAGGCGGGCGCGGTGGCCCCGCGCGTGATCGCGCCGCTGCTGGAGGCCGGGCGCGGAGGGCCCGCGGAGGATGCCGGGCCGTCTGTCGGGGCACCAGCGACGGTGATGTTCGTCGGGCGGCTCTCGCCGCACAAGCGCCAGGACGCGGTGATCCGCGCCTTTGCCCTGTACCGCCGTGTGCACGCGCCGGACGCGCGGCTGGTGCTGGTCGGCGCGCCGGTCACGCTCGCCTACGCACGGCTGCTGCGCCAGCTTGCGGAAACCGAGGCCCCGGGCGCGGTGAGCATCGAGGCCGGGCTCACTGATCGGGATCTCGATGAGCGCTACCGCTCCGCGCACGCCTTCCTCTGCCTATCCGCACACGAGGGCTTCTGCCTGCCGCTGCTGGAGGCGTTTCGTTGGCGCATCCCCGTAGTGGCCCGCCTGGCGGGCGCGATCCCCGAGGTGGCCGGCGACGCGGCCTTGCTGCTGGACGATCCCGACCCGGCCGTCGTCGCGGAGCTGCTGGCGCTGGCGATCGACGATGGCGCCCTGCGCGCGGAGCTGATCCGCCGGGGGCAGGCCAGGGCGGCCGCCTACGCGCCCTCGCAAGTGGCGCCGGTGCTGCGCGCCGCGGTGGAGGAGGCGGCGGGGAGCGTGCGGCGGTAGCCGAGCCAGCGCTCGCCCCGCGGGGTCTCACCCGATGGAGATCGAGGAGGTGTCGTAGATCAAGGGACGGGTGGAGATGTCCGGTCCGGGGACCGCCGGGCTCATGCGCCACAGGCGGTAGTCGCGGTTCTGCAGCAGCGGCGCCCCCACGGCGTCGGCGGGCCGGGCCTGGACGGCCCTGGCGATCACGTAGTCGGCCTTGCGTCCGCGCTGGGGGTGGGGAAAGATCCCCGTCAGCGGATCGAGCGCGGAGAGGCGGTGCTCGGTGAACATGTAGCCGACCCACAGCTGCCAGCCGTCCTGAGGCACGTCGACGCGCACGCTGGAGCCTTTGGGCAGCTCCCGGTTCCAGACGCGCAGCTCCAGCACGGTCCGCGAGGCGTTGTCGTAGGTGGTGTCGATCTCCGCCGCCGCCGCCAGGGGCACGATCACCAGCGCGGCCGCCAGGCCGCCGAGGCCGAGCCCCGCCTGCCATCGTGAACGTGACGCCGCTGTGCCGGCCAGACCCAGCAGCGCCAGCAGCAGCACGTAGGGGCCCAGAAAGGCCAGGTCCTTGAAGAAGAAGAGCTGACCGTAGGTGCGCAGGCGGAAGTAGACGCCGATTAGGACCGTCACCGCCACCATGGCCGCCAGCGGAACGCGCACGTCGGCACGCAGCCGGGAGAGGCCGAGCACGGCCAGCAGGCAGGCTACGGCCATCCCGGCGAAGTTGAGTCCCGAGGGGCCCGGAAGCCCGACGAACTGCGGCCAGGGCAGGTAGCCGAGCGCCGTGCCGCTCCAGCCCCGCAGGCTCGACCAGGGAGCCAGGACCTGCAGGGCGGAAACCACCTTCTCCAGGAAGCCCCGTACCAGCACGAGGGCCACCGGCACCGCCACCACCACCGCCGGCACCCACACCCACGGCTTGATGTGGGGCCGGGGCAACCGCAGCGCCGCGACCCAGGCCACCGATTCTCCCGCCGCCCGCCGTCGCCGCCACACCAGCACCGCGTGGGTGAGCAGGAACACCGCCGGGAACGGGAACATCAGCGGGTAGGCCAGCAGTCCGAGCACCGAGAACAGCGCCAGCAGCGCGCCGCCGCCGCGGCTAGGCGCTTGCACGAAGCGCCACCCGCTCAGCAGCACGAACGGGAGCGTGAACTGGCCCCAGAGCTCGTTGTAGTAGGGGTGGATCGTCACGTACATCACGATCCGGTCCAGCGGCACCAGGAGCAGCGCCAGCAGCGCCGCCCACGGTGGCGCGCGGAGGGTGTAGCGGGCGAAGAGGAAGAAGCCGAGCGCGCCCAGCGCGAGCATCACCGCCGACACCGTGGCGAAGGCCTGAATCGGATCCTGCCCGGCAAGCGTCGAGACCGCCGCCAGGGGATAGTAGATCGGGTACTTGGAGCGCCATTCCAGCGGGATGCGCGGGATCGGAAGGTCGGTGCGGGTGGCGGTCGGCGGCGCGTGCTCCAGCAGCACGGCCGTTCCCACCACGAGGATCGCGTCGCCGTTCTCGCCGGGGACCGTGGCAAAGCCCGAGCGGAAGATCGGCAGCAGCGAGATCAGCGCGACCGTCCCCGCCAGCAGCAGGGGCACGACGATGCGGCTGACCAGGGCGCGCTCGGTAGCGTCGAACCCCGGCGCCTCGGTGAGGCGACCGGTTCCCCGCCGGCGCACCAGCACCGCGCCCGCAGCGCCAGCGATGACCACGATCCCCAGCGAGAGCTTCAGCGGCACGTGCAGGAGCCCCATCACCGCCAGCGACAGCGCCGCGGCAACGGCGCCAAGGGGCAGCACGAGCAGCGCGCGGTGCCCCGCCGGCTCGCCATCGACCAGCACCTGGGCGAGGGCATAGCCGCAGACGAAGAAGAGGAAGAGGGTGGCGAGCGCGGTGCGGAGCACCGCGGGGACGGCGGCGACACCCACCACCCCCGCCCCGAGCGCCAGGCCCAGGGCGATCGCGCCCGCCAGCGCCAGCGCTACGGCGCTGGAGCGCCACGGCCCCCTCAGCGCGAGGGGTGCTCGGCGTGCTCGCTCGCGTCCCGCCGGGCTTCGCTGACCACGCGGGAGAGGAAGATCGGGTTGCCGATCAGGTAGCGCCGCCACATCCGCGTCGGCTCGATCGCGAGTCGGAAGATCCATTCAAGTCCATTGTCCGCCAGCCACCGCGGTGCCCTGGGGATGTGGCCCGAGACGTAGTCGAACAACGCGCCGACGGTCCACACCACCGCGCCGTCCAGCTGGTCAGCGTAGCGATCTACCCACAGCTCCTGCTTCGGGGTTCCCATCCCCACCAGCACGAGGCTGGGGGCGTGGGAGTTGATGTGCTCTATCACGCGCTCGTTCTGGGGCGAGTTCAGACCGAAGTAGCCGTGGTGGGCGCCGACGACCTCCAGTTTCGGATATGAGGCGCGCAGCCTCGCGGCCGCCTCCTGAGCGATCGGCGGCTCGGAGCCCAGCAGGTACACCGGCTGGTGGGAGAGCTCGCACAGCGCCGCCAGGCCCCAGATCCAGTCGGCGCCGGTCATCCGGTGGGGAACCGGGAGGCCCAGCGCGCGGGCGGCGAGTCGCACGCCGTAGCCGTCGCAGTAGACCAGGTCGGCCTGCCGCAGCGCCTCCGCCAGCCCGGGGGTGGTGCGTGACTGGTTGACGACGTGCGCGTTGACGTACATCACGCGGCGCGTCCGGCGCTGTGAGGCCCAGCCGGAGATCGTCCGCAGCAGCTCCGCCGGCTGAGCGAGATCGATCGGGATCTCAAAGATCGAGGAGGAGGGCCGGGGCGCCAGGACCGGCGAGGGCTGCTCGCCACCGGCCGCCGCGGGAAGGGCATGGGCGCTCATGCTCTGGCTGATGGTACGCGCTCGGCGGCGGGACTACGCTGCCGCCCGACCGCGAGAATGGCCTGCTGATGGCCGCCCTGGTGACGATCGACGCGCGGGATGCCGCCGGGACGCAGCTGCGTGGCTGGGGGCGCTACGCCGCCTGCCTGATCGAGGCGCTGCGGGCGCTGGACCCCGAGGGTCTGCAGCTCGACCTGCTCACGCACGCGCCCGGCGGACCGGAGGTGGTCTTCGAGCAGCTGCTGCTGCCGCTGCACCTGCGCCGGCGACGCTCTGCGCTGGTGCACGCCACCAACTGCTTCCTGCCGCTGGCGCGCTCCTGCCCCGGCGTGGTCACGATCCACGACCTGGCCTTTGAGGCCTGGCGGGAGGACTTTGCGCCGCGGACGCGGGCAAAGTACCGCGCCCTGACCCGCCTGGCGGCGCGCTCGGCGCAGCGGATCATCGTTCCCTCGGACTTCACCGGGGAGGATCTCCGCCGCCGCTACGGGGTCGATCCGGTCAAGGTGCGCGTGATCCCCGAGGCGCCGGCGCTGCCGCTGGGTGGGCTTCCGCCGCCGCCGGGTCCGTATGTGCTGGCGGTTGGCGACTTGCGCGCCAAGAAGAACCTGGAGACCCTCGTGCGCGCCTTCGCCCGGCTGCACCGGCGCCAGCGGGCCGAGCACCGGCTGGTGCTGGCCGGGGTCGACAGCGGCCGCGGGGCCGCGCTGCTGGACCTCGCCGGCGACGCCCCGCTGGAGCTGACGGGTTACCTCGGGGATGCCCGTCTGGATGCGCTGATCCGCGGCGCCGAGGTGGTGGTGCATCCCAGCCGCTACGAGGGGTTCGGTCTGGTGGTGCTGGAGGCGATGGCCCGGGGCACGCCGGTGATCGCCGCTGCCGGGACAGCGCTGGCGCAGACGGCCGGCGGCGCGGGCGTCCTGTTCGATGCCGAGGCCCCCGATGCGCAGGCGCAGTTGGAGGCGCGGCTGGACCACCTCCTGGCCGACGGCTCCGCCCGGGCCGAGCTCTCGCGGCGCGGGCTGGAGCATGCCGGCAGCTTCAGCTGGGAGCGGGCGGCGAGGGCCACCAGCGAGGTGTATGTGGAGCTTCTGTGACAGGGAGTGACGGGCGCGTGCCAATCCGTCGCTGGGGCGCCAAACCCCGTTGCGCAGGACCTACTGTCGCGCCCGTGGCGCAGCTGCTCAACCAGAAGACCGCGACCGCGGCGCTGAAGGAAAACGGATGGTCGCTCACCCGCGGCGGCAAGCACGCGGTGAAGATGGAGAAGGAAGGTCAGCGGCCGATCACCCTCCCCCGCCACCGGGGCCAGACCTACGGCAAGGGGCTGACCCACGCGATACTCAACCAGGCAGGCATCCAGGCAACGGAGGAACAGCGATGGAGCTCACGATCTTCGTACATCCGGAACGACCGGGTTTCTGGTCAGAGGTCCAGGAGCTCCCGGGATGCTTCGCGTCAGGCCGAACTCTGAGCGAGCTGCAGGAGGCCCTGGAGGAGTCGATCTCCCTGTACCTCGGTGAGGGGCCGCTGCAGATGTTGCACGAGCCGCTGCAGCTGGGGGCTCAGCGCGCGCGCGTGGTCGGCGCCGCCGGACGCGCTCGGTGAGCACCGGCGCCAGGGGTGCCGCCTGGCCCGATCCCTGGGCCCGGTCCGTCTCGATCCTGCTGCTGAGCGTCGACGAGGCGCCGATGCTGGCCCACTCCCTGCCGGCGGCGCTGGCGCAGGAGCCGGCGGCGGAGGTGGTGGTGGTCGACAACGCCTGCCGCGACCAGACCGCCGAGCTCGCCACCGGTCACGGTGCGGTCCACCTGCGTCTGCGCCACCGGGTCAGCTACGCCGCCGCGGTCAACCAGGCCGTCGCGGCGACCGGCGGCGACGCGGTGCTGCTGCTAAACGCCGATTGCTTCCTGGAGCCGGGCTGCCTGGCCGCGATGCTGGCGCGACTGGCCGAGCCGGGCGTCGGCTCGGTGGCCCCCAAGCTGCTGCGGGCCAGGGCGCCGGACGGGACGCAGCGAACCGGGCCGCCGGGGTCAGCCGGGGTTGCCCTCGGGCAGATCGACGCCGCGGGGATGTTCCTGGACCGGCGGCGCAAGAACGGACTGGTCGGCCATGGCCGAGCGGCCAGCGCGTTCTCCACCGCCGCCGAGGCCTTCGGCGCCGACGGCGCCGCCGCCCTGTACCGGCGCGAGACGCTCGAGGACTGCGCGCTGGGAGGCTACGAGCTGCTCGACGAGGACATGGAGCTTTGGGCCTCCGATGCCGACCTCGCCTGGCGTGCGCGGCTGCTCGGTTGGCGCTGCCGCTACGAACCGGCCGCGCTCGCTCGCCACGTGCGCACCTACAGCCCCTCCACGCGGGCGCAGATGAGTGAGCAGGCGCGTCGGCTGCAGTTCCGCAACCGCCTCCTGATGATGGCCAAGAACGAAACCCGCGCCGGGCTGGCGCGCGACGCACCGATAATCGCCGCCTACGAGGTGCTGGCGCTCGGCCACGCGCTGCTCCGTGAGCGTCACCTGCTGCGCGGCTACGCGGAGGCGTGGCGGCTGCTGCCCGGGGCCCGCCGGCGGCGAGCGCTGATCCAGGGGCGCCGGCGCGTGGCCCGGCCGCCGTTCGGCCTCGTGCCGGAGGAGCGTGGCCCGTAGCCTGTCCGCGTAGCGACTCCAGCTTTCACGAGAAGAAACTGACGCGTTGTCGAAACAGGCGGCCGCTCGGCCAACGATCACCTCAGTCGCCCACCTATCGGAGCGAGCGCTGGCGAGCCTGCACCATGATGATCGACGCGTCGTGATAGGCATCGCGGGTCCCCCGGGAGCCGGGAAGTCACTGCTATCCCAAGCTCTAGCGGCGTCGACGAGTCGGCGCCTGAAAGAGAGGGTGATGGCGGTCCCCATGGACGGGTTTCATATGACAAATCGACGGCTGTCGGGACTTGGCCTCGCGGACCGTAAAGGTGCACCGGAGACGTTTGAGGCTCAGCGTTTCGTATCTAGGCTTGAAGAGCTGGCCGCGGCGCGCGGACCCGTTTCATGGCCGGACTTCAATCGAGCTCTGGATGATCCTGTCGAGGATGCGCTTGTCGTGAACCCAGACGTAAAGCTGGTGTTTGTTGAAGGCAACTACCTGGTACTTGATCGGTCACCGTGGAATCAAGTGCCGCGGTGCCTTCGGCAACTCTGGTATGTACACGCGGATCTCGGCCAGCTTCGGGTACGTCTCCTGCGGCGTCAGATCGTGGGCGGGAGGCTTCCGAGGGACGCGGAGGGTCACGTCAACCGGGTAGACATGATCAATGCACAAACGATCGAGCGATGCCGGCACCGAGCTGGCTATGTCTTCGAGCTCCTGCCGACCGATCCGCTGTTGCACAACGTCCCCGATCCCGCCACGGGAGAGACTCTTTCTCTCAAGGATGCGGGTGACGCCGGCCGGTGACCGGAGCCGACCCAGCGCTCGCCCGCTAGCCGGCTTGATTCTCCGGCGTGCGGCGCCCGCCCCGCCAGCCCGTGGGGGCCCGCAGCGCGTCCTCGTAGACCTCCCAGGTGGCGCTGGCGGCGTCGCTCCAGCTCCAGTCGGGGGGGGAGGGCGCCGGACGGGCGCTGGCCTCGGCAGCGTGGACCAGCCCCGGAAGGTCATCGATCGGGCTGAGCGTGGCCATGCCCCCCATCACCTCGCGCACCGCCGGCACGTCACAGGCCGCCACCGGCGTCCCGCAGGCCAGCGCCTCCACCAGCGGTAGCCCGAAGCCCTCGTCGTCGCTGGGAAAAACGAGCGCGTGGGCACCGGTGTAGATCGCGGCGAGCTCGTCGTCGTCGACCTCGCCGGTCAGGGTGACGTCGGGCAGCTCCCGGGCCCAGGGCCCCGGGTCGCCCACCAGCACCAGCGGCAGCGTCCGGCGGACGCGCGCCAGCGCCGAGACCCGCTTGCGGGGATCAGGCGTGCGCAGCCCGCCCACCCACAGCAGGTAGCGCTCGGGCAGGGCGAAGCGCTTCCTGACCGCCTGCACCTCGTCGCTGGAGCGGGTGTGAAGCGCGGCCGCGGCGGCCTCGGGAATCACGGCGATGCGCAGCGAGGGGATGTGCAGCATCCGCATCGCGTCGTCGGCGACGGCGGTGGTGGGCACGATCACGCGTACGGCACGCTGCACCGCCAGGTAGCGGAGCTTGAAGCGCACGCCGGAGCGCAGGTACTCGCCGGGCCGCTTGAGCGGAATCAGGTCGTGGAGGGTCACCACCATGGGAACCGGGGAGCGCAGCTGCGCCCCGTCGATCCACGGGGAGTGGAAGACGTCAAAGCCTCGGGGGTGAGAGGTTTCGACGATCTCGCCGTATCTCGCCTCGCGCATCTCCGCCAGCAGGCAGCGCGCGTAGCGACCGATCCCCCGTGAGTCCTTGGCCGGGCGGCTGTCGAAGGCCACCCTCACGGGGCGATCAGCCTCTGAACCCGGTCGACGTAGGCGGGGGTGGCGAAACGCAATGCGCTCTGCCGGGCGGCGCGCGACATCCTGGGCCGGTTGGCCAGCACCTCCAGGATCGCCGCGGCCAGGGCATCCGGATCCCCCGGGGGCACGAGCCGACCGTTGACGCCGTCGCGTACCACCTCCGGCAGGCCATCGACACAGGTCGCCACCACCGGCGTGCCCACCATCATCGCTTCGGAGAGCACGGTCCCGAACGGCTCCTCATAGGAAGGCAGGACGAGCACGTCCAGGTGACGCATCAGTCCCGCCGCGTCAGGCACCCAGCCGTAGTGCTCGATCTCCGGCGAGCGGCAGACGGCGTGGGTGTACCTGGGGTCGGTGTGGTAGGGGTCGTCTCCCACTACGACCACCCGTGCTCCGGGAGCACCGCGCTTGACCGCGGGAGCTGCCCGCACGAGCTCCAGGGGACCCTTGCGAGGTTCGATCCGGCCCACGAACCCGACGACGGGACCGCCAGCCCCTGACCAGGGGGCTTCGACTGCTGGCGGATCGGGATCGATCGGGCCGTAGACCACTTGGGGGTGGAGGTCCCGCAGCCGGCTGGCCACCGCCTGCGAGGCTGCCAGCACCACGTCGGCGCGTTGCCAGAATCGCGGCACCCGCCGCACCATGTCGTGGATGTGCAGGACGCGGCGGGCGCGGCGGGCTGGCAGCGCCGGCAGCAGGCGGCCGCAGACGGTCCCGTTGAGGTAGACGGCATCGACCGCCCGCACCAGCCGCCGCACGCGGGGCCAGGAG
>JALYYW010000064.1 GCA_030946085.1 Actinomycetota bacterium | reverse complement strand
GGCGGACCCGGGACCGGCAAGACGACCACCGTCGCCCGGGTGGCGGCGCTGCTGTGCGAGCAGGCCGCGGCCCGGGGGGCGCGGCCGCCGCTGATGGCCCTGGTGGCGCCGACGGGCAAGGCCGCCGCGCGGCTGGCGGAGGCGGTCGGGGAGCAGACGGCCCGGATGGAGATCTCCGACGGGGTTCGCCAGACGCTGCTGGGCCAGGGCTCCTCCACGCTTCACCGCCTGCTCGGCCGCCGCCGCGGCAGCCACAGCCGCTTTCGCCACGACCGCCTCCAGCGGCTGCCCCACGACGTCGTGATCCTCGACGAGACCTCGATGGTGGCGCTGTCGCTGATGGCACGCCTGATCGAGGCGCTCAGGCCGCAGGCCCGGCTGGTCCTGGTGGGAGATCCGGGGCAACTGGCCTCGGTCGAGGCCGGCGCCGTGCTCGGCGACATCGTCGGCCCTGCCGCCGACGGGCTGCTCATGAGCGCCGCGGCGCGGGAGCGACTGGCGGTGCTAACCGAAGCTCCGCTGAAGGCTCCGCTGGAGGGCGCCACGCCGGCGGGACGAGCACCGATCGCCGACGGCATCGTCGTGCTCGACCGTGGCCATCGCTTCGGCGGCGCCATCGCGGCGCTGGCCGAAGCGGTGCGGCGCGGCGACGGTGAGAGGACCGTGGCGCTGCTGCGCGAGCGGACCGAGGAGGTCCAGTGGATACAGGAGGATCCGGGCATGGCCGACTCAGCCGCGGCGCTGAGCGCCGTGCGCGCTCCGGCGCTGGCGGCCGCGACGGCGGTGACGGTAGCCGCGCGAGCAGGCTTGGCGCGCGAGGCGCTGCGGGCGCTGGGCGCCTTCCGGATCCTGTGCGCTCACCGCCGGGGTCCCCACGGAGTGTCGAGCTGGACCGCACGGGTGGAGAGCTGGCTGACGGACGCCGTGCCGGGCGTCGACCCCGGGGATCCCTGGTACCCCGGCCGGCCGCTGCTGGTGGGCGAGAACGACCCCGAGCTGGGTCTCTTCAACGGCGACACCGGCGTGATCGTGCGGCGCGGCCCCGACTCCCTCGCCGCCGCCTTTGTGCGCTCTGACGGGATTGTGGAGATCCATCCCGCCCGCCTGAGCGCGATCGACACCGTGTATGCGATGACCATTCACAAGAGCCAGGGCTCACAGTTCGAGCAGGTGGCGGTGCTGCTGCCGCCGCCGGACTCCCGGATCTTGACCCGCGAGCTGCTCCTGACCGCCCTCACCCGCGCCCGCCACCGGCTGATCGTCCTCGGCAGCGAGGAGAGCGTGCGCCAGGCGGTGGCGCGCCCGGTGGCACGGGCCTCGGGGCTGCGCCGGCGGCTGTGGCAGGAATTCCATCCGACCGCGCCCGTTTCTCCTGCGGGCGCAGCGGGTATCCAAAGTCCACCATGACCTCGCGACACGGATGGGTGCGCGGCTTGATGATGGTGGCGGTCGGCCTGCTGTTGCTGGCGCCGCTCGTCTACCTCCTGGTGCTGGCGCTGCAGGGGGAGCAGCTCATCGGGGTGCACCTGGGCCTGAGCACCCGCGTCACCTCGCACAACCCCAAGCTGTGGCTGATCCTGGCCCTCGTCGGGGGGCTGGCGGCGCTGGTCGGCTGGGGTCTCACCGAACGAGCACGGCGGCGCCTGGATCGCTCCAGCGGGGACCTGGTCGCCTCCGAGGAGCAGGCCAGGGAGCAGCAGCGCCAAGCCGAGCAGCGCCTGCGGGAGAGCGAGCGCCACGCCCAGCAGCGCCTGCAGGAGAGCGAGCGCCAGCGTCAGGCGGCCGAGCGTGAGCGTGAGCAGGAGCACGAGGAGCGCGAGCGCGAGCGTGAGCGTGCGCACGAGGAGCACGAGCAATACGCCCAGGCCTGGGACACCCAGCGCCGCTGGAACCGCCAGCTGCGCGAGCGCATCGCGGAGCTCCAGCAGCAGCAGGGCATCCTCGGCCGCCTCGACGTGCACGACATGGTGCTACGGCTCACGGTGGAGCTGGTGGAGTCTGAGAAGGGCATCCTGCTCGCCCGGCGCGGGCACGCGGGCGACGAGCTGGAGGTCGTCTCCTCGGCCGGCTTTGAGCACGACGCCGCCGACAGCGCCCTGGCGCGCCGGTTCGCGGGGATGGTGATAGAGCGCGACTGCACCGTGCGTGAGGACTCCAGTGCCGAGATGGAGAGCTCCTCCTCGGGCAGCGCCGCCGATGAGGAGGTGCGCAACATCCTCGCGATTCCGATCTACCTGCGTGAGGACTTCCACGGCGTGATCGTGTGCGCCAACCGCAAGGGTGGCTTCGAGAGCCTCGACGACGACGTGCTGCTGGCCGTCGGCGACCACGCCGGAGCGGTGCTGGAGAACTCGCGGCTGCACGGTGAGCTGCGCGGCGCCTACCTGCAGACGGTCAGGACCCTGAGCAGCGTGATCGAGGTCAAGGACCCCGATCTGCGCGGGCACTCCGATGCCGTCGCCGAATACGTGATGAGGGTGGCCGACCGCCTCGGCTTTGAGCCGCACCGCCGCGAGGAGCTGGTCTTCGGCGCGCTGCTGCACGACGTCGGCAAGATCGGCATCTCCGAGCGCATCCTGCTCAAGCCGGCAGCGCTGACCCCGGAGGAGTACAGCGTGATGCAGCTCCACCCGCGCATCGGCTACCACCTGATCCGCCAGATCCCGGCGCTGGAGCCGATCGCGCCCGCGATCCTGCACCACCACGAGCGCTTCGACGGCACGGGCTA
The DNA here is from genome assembly GCA_030946085.1 of Actinomycetota bacterium. Taxonomy (GTDB): domain Bacteria; phylum Actinomycetota; class Thermoleophilia; order Solirubrobacterales; family Solirubrobacteraceae; genus Palsa-465. Next base: position 850 of record JALYYW010000064.1, on the reverse strand, counting down.
TCCCGGGCGGCTGCGCGGCGAGACGATCCCGATCGCCGCGCGGATCATCGCCGTGGCCGACGCCTTCAGCGCGATGACCACCCCCCGCCCCTACCGCGAGCCGGTGAGCGTGGAGCACGCATGCACCGAGCTGGAGCGCTGCGCGGGCCAGCAGTTCGATCCCGAGGTCGTGAGGCTGTTCGTGGCCGAGGTCCGGCGCCGCCCGCCGGACCAGCTGAGCACCGAGCCGGCCGCCCCCGATCCAGAGCTGGAGGTGCACCGGCAGCCGGGCTCCTTTGTCCTGGGCAGCAGCACCTTCGGGATCGTCGACTCGCTGACGATGCTCTACTCGCACCGTCACTTCCACGAGACGGCGGCGGCCGAGGCCCAGCGGGCCGAGCTCCAGGAGCGGCCGTTCGGGATCGTGGTCGCCTGTCTCGACGATCTGGAAACCCTCAACCGCGAGCACGGCTTCGCCGCCGGCGACGCGGCTCTGCAGGAGGTGGGCGGCGTTTTCCGCCGGGCCGCCGCCCGCGTGGAGGGCACCGCCTTCCGCGTCAGCGGCAACAAGATCGGGATGATCGTCTCCGGGCTCGATCAGCCGGCGGTGGAACGGCTGGCCGAGGACGTTTCCGAGGAGCTGGTCTCGGGTCCGGCGGGCGCGGTCGGCGTCGCCACCTGGGAGCCGGGCGAGGGCGGCGAGCAGACCGTGCAGCGGGCGCTGCTGGCGGTGCGCCAGGCCGAGGCGCCGGTGCTGGTGGTGACCCAAGAGGCCGGCGACGGCGACGCTCCCCGCGGGGAGGGTGATGGCGGGGCTCCGGCCCCAGCCCTCGCCCCGGCTCCAACTCCGGCTTCCGCTCCGGATCCTGCG
>JALYYW010000186.1 GCA_030946085.1 Actinomycetota bacterium | reverse complement strand
GCCGCGCCCGGGGCCGCGACGGCGGCACCCGTGGCGAGGGTGCCGGCGACGAAGCGCCTGCGGGTGATGCTGCGACGGGGCTCTTCCATCGAGCTTCCTTTCACGTGGCGGGCGGCACCGGTTACTTCGGTGCCGGAGAGCGGGTCAGGTGGGGGTAGTAGGCGTCGGTGACGCCCTTGCCGAAGTGAAACGGCCCCTGCACGCGACAGGGTACGTTGCCGAAGCCCAGGGGAACCTGCGAGGGGTTGCCCTGGTGGTTGCAGTTGGCCGCCAGCAGGCCGCCGCGGCTCAGGTTCGCGAGCTCTCCGGGGGCGAAGTAGGAGTTGCTGCGGGTGGTTGGCTCGCGCACCGTCTGCCCGAAGATCGACTCCCTCCCGAGCCCAGCGATCGCCCGCAGGTAGTTCGCCCTGCCGCTGGGGGTGGCCGCCGGGGCGGTGGCCTGGAGGTCCGCGGCGAGGTTCCCCATCGCCGCCACCAGCTCCTGGCGGTAGATCGCGACGTAGTTGATGATCGGGGCGATCTCCCGAGCGGCCGGCACGATCGCGTCCACCGCTGGCTTGAAGGCGGTCGTGAAGCGCGTAACCGACGGCAGGGCGGCGTCTGCTGCTCGCAGCAGCGACGGCGCCTCCGCCAGCAACCTGGTGGCCGGCCGCGAGAGCCTGATCACCGCCGATAGCGCCGGCTGGAGCAGCGGCGCCACCGGACGCAGCGCGGCCAGCGCCGGCCGGGCGAGGCCAAGCGTGCCGTTCAGCGTGGTCAGCGTCGTACGGAGCTGGCCCAGGAACGGCGGCAGCGCATCGACGGTGGCGGTCAGCTGCCGGTTCCGTGCCGCCGTCGCCGCCAGGACGCTGCTTGCGGAGTGCACGAGGCTCTGCAGGTCGGCGGAGCGGCTCCCGAGGGTGCTCAGAACAGTCGCGCCGCCGTTGATGAGGCGACGCAAGTCGCCCCCCTGCTGGCCCAGCACCCCCACCATCGCGGAGAGCTGGGTGACCGCCGGATCGAAGTTGCCGATGGCGTCGTTGATGTCCTGGCCGCGGCCGGCCAGCGCCGTCGCGGTGCCGGATAGGAGCGCCTGCAGATCCCGTTGCGTGGGGCGGTCAAAGGAACCGAGCACCTTGTCCAGCGGCTGTGTGTCCTGGACCTGGCCCGGTGGGATCGTGCCATCGTCGGGGAACTTCGGCCCCGCGCCGGTGGCCGTGGAGAGCGCCACGAACGCCTCGCCGAGCAATGTCTTCTGACGCAGCACTCCGACGGTGTCCCGCGGCAGCGGCGCGAACTGGTGCCTGATGTCCAGCGTCACGTACGAGTTGACGCCTCTGGCCTGCACCGTGGAGACCTTGCCGACCGTCACGCCCGAGATCCGCACGTCCGCGCCCGGGACCAGCAGCCCGCTCTCCTTGAACACTGCGTGCAGGCGGTAGCCCTGGGGGCTGAACGGGATCGTGCCCCCGAACTGCGTCCAGACGAAGATCATCAGCCCGACGCACGACAGCGCGAACGTGACAGCCGCCAGCACGGCCGAGCGCCTCGGTGCCTGGGTGACCATCTAGCGTCCGCCTTCCTTGGTCACGTGCACCCGAAGTTCGTACCGAGCAGCGTCTCGATCAGCGGCCCAAAGGAGAACGACTTGAGGCCGGGACAGGTCGCGAGGATCACCGTTCGCCAGACCGGGCCGTTGGCGTCGGAGCTGGAGAGGAAGGAATCGGCGTTGTGGGCGAACCAGGCCAGCCAGTAGAGAAAGCCCGGATTCTTGCCCCCGGAGTTGTAGGAGAGCTCGTTGGTGACGTAGGCCAGGACCTTGAACGAGCTGATCAGCGGGGGGACCGCCTGCTGGAGATTGCTGCGCAGTCCCGGGAGCTGGGTCGCGAGCGGGATCACGGCGCCCACGAACGGCTTGATCTGACTGAGCGGCACCAGCGCGGCGGCGCCCAAGAGCGTCGGCGTCTCACGGAGCATCCGTGGCAATCCGCGGGCAGCGGGGACCAGCGCCGTGGCCGCCGGCCCCAGCTGGTCTGAGAGCCGCGCGACGTCGACGAGCGTGCTGCGGGTCGTGGCCAGGGTCGCGGGCAATCGCCTGATCGACTGCTGCAGCGCCACGTCCTGGGCGGCCAGCGCGCCGACCGTCTTCTGACCGGCCTGCACCACTGTGGCCAGCTGGCTGTCCTTGGCCCTGGTCGCCGTGCTCAGCACCCCGACGTTGTGGACCAGCAGGGCCAGCGCGTGGCGTCGCGCGGCCAGCAGGTCGCCGACCTGGCGCAGCTGCGCGGAGGTCGGACCGAGGTTGGTCAGCAGCGCCCGGATGTCCCGGCCGCGGCCGCGGGTCCCGTTGTCCATCTCGGTGATCAGGCTGGTGAACCAGGCGCGCGTGTCGCCGTCCAGCGCACCTAGCAGCTCGTCGGCGTCGATCGGTGTGGTCGTCTGGCCCACGGGGATCTGACCCCCCTGGGGCAGCACTCCACGATGGGGGTCACCCGGTGAGATGTTGACCTGCATGTCCTTCAGGGGCGTGTTGGGTACGAGGTCGGCATGGGCGTTGCGGTACAGGTGCGACATCTTGTGCGGGTCGATCTCCATGTGGATCACCCCGCGCCCGTCCTTGAGCGAGGTGCCGACGATCTCGCCGACGTGGACACCGGCTACGTTGACCGGGAGGCCAAGCCCCGGCACGACGCCGGCGGTGGTCGAGAACGCCCCGTCGACGGCGTAGAAGGTCTGGAAGGGATTCGGCAGGCGCTGCTGGAGCAGGATGTAGAACCCGGCGGCGCTGCCGGCCACGACCAGCGCCATCAGGATCGCGAAGGAGCGCCCGTAGCGCCTAACCTGCAGGCCGAACCGGCCTTTCATCGGCGTCCTCCCGCCGCCAGGCTCGGCACCTTCTGCGTCGCGCAGTGCGCGTCCGGGCTGAAGGCGGC
>JALYYW010000183.1 GCA_030946085.1 Actinomycetota bacterium | reverse complement strand
GCGCAAGCCCAGCCCCGCCGAGCGCCGCCGGCGCAAGCGCGGCCGAGCGCGGTAGGCTGGCGCCCCCCGAGGGCGCTCACCACTGGCGAGCCGTGCGCTTGGCCCTGAGCAGTTGACGCTCCACGGTCCTCGTCGTGGCCCCCGTGGACAAGGCGATCTCGCCGTAGGAGAGGCCGACCGCATGCAGCCACAGCATCCGCTGCTGGCGTGGCGAGAGGCGTGCGAGCGCCGCCAGGCGCAGCCGCTGCTCCACCAGCTCCTCCGGTCCAGGCCCGATCGCGGCGACCGTATCGGCGACTCCGCGGGCCTCGTCGTCGCCTTCCAGCGAGAGCTCTCGCCTGTCGCGCCGGATCAGCCTGAACGCCTCGTGGATCGCCGTCGTGGCCAGCCACGAGAGCACCGACTCCCGCCGGACCCTGCCGCTGTGGCAGGCAAGCCGGCTCCACGCGAACTGGCATGCGTCCTCGATCACCGCCTCGCCCGCGTGGACGTCGCGGCGGACGATGCGCTCCAGGCGGGGGGCCAGCGTGCGGTAGAGCCCGTCCAGATCGAGCGGCTGGGACGGCAGAGGGGATATCAGGTGCGTACTCATGACTCCAATTGAGACGAAGTTGATACAGATTAGCCTATGCAGTCTGTACTGTAGTTGCTAGCTTCTGTTTATGTCAATTAGCCTCAATTAGAAAGGAATAGGAACGTGATTCTTGCCGTCACGGCTCATCCGAACCTCAGAGGGCTGCCGGGAAGCAACGTCCTGCAGCAGCTCGTCAACGGCGCCGAGGCCTGGGCGCTGACCGTCGCCCTGCTGGGCGCGTTCATCGGCGCCGCCCTGTGGGCGGTCGCCTCGCACAGCCACAACCACCACTACGCCGGCAAGGGCCGGATGGCGGCGCTGGTCTCGGGGGCCGCGGCGTTGGTCGTCGGCGCCGCGCCCGGGCTGGTCAACTTCTTCCAGCACCTCGGCACGCAGGCGAAGTGATGGCGCCCCCTGCTCCCCGCTTCGTGCTGGTGGCGCTGGCGGCGCTGGCGCTGACGAGCTGCGTGGCGCTGGGCCACGCGTCGAGCGCAGCTGCGCTGAACCCCCTCCGCGCGATCTGCCACCAGCCCCTCGCCGGCACCGTCGTCCCTGCGTGCAAGGTCGCGGGGACCGGTGGCAAGCTCCTGGGCGCGGGGAAGAAGCTCCTCACCGGCCATGTCGGCGGCGCGGCCAAGGCGGCGCTGGGAGCCGGCACCAACCTCGTCGGGGGGCTGGTGGGCAAGGCGGCCTTCGGAGTCGGGCTCGCGGCCGTGGGCGGGTGGGTCCTCGGAGGCGCCAATGCGGCGCTGAAGCTGACCGCGCGGCTGCTTGACAAGAGCACCCGCCCGCAGCTGCGGAGCACCTGGTTCTCCTCCACCTACTGGCGCATCGCCGGCATCTCGGCGCTGCTCACGCTGCCGTTCCTGTTCGCGGCCACCGTTCAGGCGCTGCTGCGCTCCGATCTCACCCTGCTGGCCCGGGCGGCACTCGGCTACCTGCCGCTGTCGCTGCTGGCGGTGAGCCTGGCGGCGCCGCTGACGATGCTGCTGCTGTCGGCCACAGACGGGATCTCCGCCGTCGTGACCTCGGCCGCGGGAGGCGCCAGCACGCGCTTCCTGGGACGGTTGGGCGCACTGAGCGGAGGGCTCAGCCTGGTCTCCAGCTCACCGTTCGTCTCCTTCTTCGTCGGGATCCTGGTCGTAGCGGCGGCAGTACTGCTGTGGGTCGAGATGCTGATGCGCGAGGCGGCGATCTACATCGTCGTGCTGATGCTGCCGCTGGTCTTCGCCGCGCTCGTGTGGCCGGCGCGACGCAAGTGGGCGACCCGCTCGGTCGAAATCCTCGTCGCCCTGATCCTGTCGAAGTTCGTCGTCGTCTCGGTTCTCTCCCTCGGCGCGGCGGCGCTCGGCCAGGCCGGCGGGGGGGACGTCAGCGGGATGCTGATGGGGCTGGTCCTCGTCGTGCTGGCCGCGGCGGCCCCGTGGGCGCTCATGCATCTGCTGCCGATGGCCGAGCTGGCCACTACCGCGGCGGGCCACATGCGGGGCGAACTCTCCCATCTTGGGGGGGTGCAAGCGATGAGCGGCGCGCTCGCCGGCGGGGCCGGCGACTGGGTGGGCTCGCTGCCGTCGATGATGCGCCGCCAAGCCGACGACGTCGACCGCCGCGCTTCACCGGAGGCGAGCGCCGGATCCGAAGCCGCCAAGCTGGACGGCGGCGGGCTCGGGGCAGACCCCGACGAGGCGCTGGAAGGTCTGCGCGACGGGGCGGCCGGCGACCAGGAGCCCGCGAGTACAGGAGCGCAGGCGGGAGAGCTCGCCGGGGATGTCGTCCCGGCCGCCGGCGGCCGCGGGGCCTCGGAACCGGACGGCCGTCGGGGAACGGAGCTCACTACCTCCGCCCCTCGCGACCCGGGCGGCGATTCGGGGGCAGACTCGGGCGCGACGATGGGGCCCTCTGACCTCGCCGACGGAGTCGCGCCGAACCGGTGGAGCCTCCCTGAGCAGGCGACCGACCGGGTGGGCGGGGCGCTCGTGCTGGGTTCCGAGATGTATGGAAGGCGGCTCCCCCCGTCGGAGCGCGACGAGGGCCACGATGCGGCGGCGGGCGACGAACCCGACCCGCTTCCCCCCCGCCAGGAACCGCAGGAGGGGCGGCTGTGACCCGCCCGCGCCTCTCCTACCGCTTCGGGCCGCTGGAGCGCCGCGGGCTGTTCGGGGCGATCCGTGGCGGCCAAGCGGTGGTGATCGTACTCGGCGCGCTGGTGGGGATCGTGGTGCTCGACAGTGCCCCTTCGGCCACCGGCGCGCTCCTGGCGACGTTCGTCTTCGGTGGCGCCTGCGCGGCGATGCTGGTCCCCGTCGGCAGGCGCGGTGCCGACGAGTGGGTGCCGCTGATGCTGGCCTTTGCCGGTCGGGTGCTGAGCGGCCGGCGGCGGTTCCGCTCCGCCGTGCCCGGAAGGGGCATGCGCACCCGCCTGCTGGGGGCCGGCACTGCGCACGAGCGCCCGGAGGCCTCGCCCGAGGCTCCGCCGGCGCTGCGCGCGGTTCGCATCCAAACCCTGGCCTACCGCGAGCGTGACATCGGCGTGCTCTCCGAGCGCTCGGGCAGGAAGCTGACAGCCGTGCTCGCCTGCCGGGTCGGGGCATTCTCGCTGCTCGATCCCGAGTCTCAGGAACGGCGGCTGGCCCGGTGGGGACTCGTGCTCGCCGGCGCCGCCGGGACCGCGGTGCGCCGGATCGGCTGGATCGAACGCACCGCCCCGGCGCAGGGGGACGAGCTCGCCCGCTGGCTGCACGCCGAGCGCGAGCCCGCCGTGCCCCTGCGCGGGACCCCGATGATCGAGTCCTACCTGGAGCTGATCGGGACCACAGCGAAGGTCACGCAGGAGCACGAGATCCTCGTGGCGGTGCAGGTCGACGCGCGTCGCGTTCGGGAGCGCGGGACGGACACGGTCGGCCGCGCCCTGGTCGAGGCCACCGAACGGGTGGCGCAGGGCCTGGAGGCCGCCGAGGTCCGGGTCCTGGGCGCGCTCACCGCCGGGCAGCTGGCGCGGGCGCTGCGCACCGCGTTCGACCCGTTCGCCGGCTCGGAGCTGGCGACCCTGGACGCCGTCGATCCCCACCGCGGCGAGCTCGCGGAGGCCAGCGCCTGGCCGCTGGGCGCGCAGGAGTCCTGGGACCACCTGCGCAGCGACGGCGCGCTGCACGCCACCTACTGGATCGCGGGCTGGCCCCGGGTGGATGTCTCACCGATGTTCATGGACGCGCTGCTGGGCCGCTCGAGCGCGGTGCGGAGCGTGGCGGTCACCTTCGAGCCGATCCCACCGGACCGGTCCACCCGGGAGGTGGAGGCCGCCGTTACGCGGGATCGCGCCGACCGGGACCTGCGCCACCGCTTCGGGCAGTCCGAGACCGCCCGGCAGCGGCAGGCGCAGGAGGCCACGGCCAGACGGGAGTCAGAGCTCGCCGCCGGTCATTGCGAGGTGCGCCTGGCCGGGTTCGTCACCGTCTCCGGGCGCGACCAGGACGAGCTGCGCCGCGCCGGCGCCGAGGTGCTGGAGCATGCCGCGCGGGCGCGGCTGGAGCTCCACCGGATGTACGGCCAGCAGGCTGAGGCCTTCACCTTCACCCTGCCGCTCTGCCGGGGGCTGCGATGAGGAGCTCTACAGCGGAGCGTCCCGGCCATCGCGCCACCACCCGCCACGCGCAGGCGATCTACCCGTTCATGGCGGCGGGAGGGCTCGGCGGCAAGGGGGTCTTCATCGGCCGCGACTCCAGCGGCGGGGCGTTCTGCTTCGACCCCTGGGTCCTCTACGGGGAGGGCACCCTCGACGATCCGAACGTGATCGTGCTCGGCAAGCTCGGGCAGGGCAAGAGCGCGCTGGTCAAGACCCTGCTGTGGCGGATGCTCCTGTTCGGACGCCGCGCCTTCGTGCTCGACGTCAAGCGCGAGTACGGCCCCCTATGCGCCGCCGCCGGCGTGAGGCCGATCTCGTTGGTGCCCGGCGGCGGCGTGCGCCTGAACCCGCTCGCCTCCCACCCGGAGGAGCACGCCCAGCTGGATCTGCTGCGAGCGGTGGCCGTCACCGCCGTGGGGGCGCCGCTGCACCAGATCGAGGCCGCCGCGCTGCGCGAGTCGCTGCGGATGGTCCGCGCCGGCGGGCGCGAGGCCACGCTGCCGGACATCGCCGCGCTGCTGTTCTCCCCCAGCACCACGATGGCGGAGCGGCTGCAGACCGAGGTCGGGGCGCTGGCGGGCGACGTCAGGCGGACGGCGCTGGCGCTTCAGGACCTGTGCGAGGGTCCGCTGCGGGGAATGTTCGACGGCCCCACCACGCCGGGTCTCGACCTCGACGCCAAGCTGCTAGTGCTCGACCTGCACGCCGTCCGCGACTCCCCCGCGGTGGGAATCCTGATGGCCTGCGCCACCGCCTGGATGAGCGCCCTGCTGGCCCGGATGGCCGAGCGCCCCGGACGGGAGCGGCTGATCAATGTCGCCGACGAGTCATGGAAGATCGTGCAGCACACCGGCCTGGGCGAGTGGTTTCAGTCGAACTTCAAGCTCGCTCGCCAGTTCGGGGTGATGAACCTGGTCGTGCTGCACAAGCTGGCCGACCTCCAGGCCGCCGGCGACGCCGGCTCGCGAGCGGCGCGGATCGCCGAAGGGCTGATCGCCGACGCCTCCACGCGCATCGTCTACCACCAGGACGAGAGCCAGGTCCCGCTCACCCGCCAGCTGCTCGGCCTCTCCGAGACCGAGGCCCAGCTCATCGCCATGCTCTCGACCGGCCAGGCGCTGTGGCGGGTCGGCTCGCGCTCGTTCGTGGTCCAGCACTACCGCTCGGCACTGGAGGCGCAACTGACCGACACCGACACCGGCATGCAGATCCGAGCCGGCGCCCGGGGGCGGGGATGAGCCGCAACCGCTCCGAGGGCGTCTCCGACGTTGCCGTGCTGGTGGTGATCGGCGCGCTGTCGGCGGTGGCAGCGGGCGTGTGGCTGTGGGGCGAGATCGCCGGCGCCGTGTTCGGTGGCGGCTGGCCGCGGGTGGGGCCTGGGGAGATGGCAGGCGTCGTCACGCACCTGCCGGCCCGGCTCACCGATCCCGGCGGCGCGTGGCCGGCCGGCGCCCGGGGCGCGCTGCCCGGCCCGGGAGGCTTCCTCGGCGCGCTGGCGCTGCTCGTCGCGGTGCTCGCCCTCCTCGCCCTGCTTCTCGTCCGGATCCGAGAGGCCCTCGGGAGCGGGCGCACGGGTGAGAGCGCGCGCTGGGCGCGCGCTGGAGAGCTGCGGGCGCTGCGGGCTCCACGGGCCACGCGCCAGGCCGGAAGGCTCGTGCTTGGCCGCCGGGGCCGGCGCCTGCTGCTCGCCGAGCAGCGGCACGCGCTGGTGGCCTTCGGGCCGCCGCAGTCGGGCAAGTCCGCGGGCCTGGCGATCCCGGCGCTGCTGGAGTGGGACGGGCCCGCGGTCGCCTCCTCGATCAAGACCGACCTGCTGGGGGCGACGCTCCGGCGCCGCCGCCAGCTGGGACCCGTGTTCGTGTTCGACCCCTTCGAGCTCGCGGGCGTGCCCTCGCAGACCTGGTCCCCGCTGCGCCAGGCGGCGTCATGGGACGGGGCGCTGGAGGTCGCATGGCGCCTGGCCGCCGCTGGCGAGCTGGACCGGCGCAGCATGGAGGGCGGGGACTTCTGGGCCATCGCCGCCGAGCAGCGGCTGGCTCCGCTGCTCTATGCGGCGGCCAGGACTGACGCGACCGTGGAGACGCTGATGCGCTGGGTCTACGGGCAGGGCGCGCGGGAGCTCGACGAGGCCCTGGCCCGCGCCGCCGGCGAGGCGGCCGACGAGCTTCAGCTGGCCGACGCCCACGCGGCCTACGATGCCGTCCGCGCCTTCGAGGCCCAGGCCGACCGGACGCGCTCCTCGATCGAGGCCACCGCGCAGACGCTGCTGCGCGCCTACCGCTTCAGCCGCGTGGCCAGGTCGGCGCGCTCATGTGAGATCACCGCCGACGCGCTGCTCGACGAGCGGGCGACGCTGTACCTGATCGGGGACGCCAAGGCCTCCAAGCTGCTGCGCCCGATCTTCCTGGCGTTGCTCTCGGAGGTGGTCGATCGCGCCTACGAGCGGGCCACTCTGGCCGGCGGGCGCCTGGAGCTGCCGCTGCTGCTCTGCCTGGACGAGGCGGGCAACGTCGCCCCTCTGCCCAACCTGGCCGAGATCGCCTCCACCGCGCCGAGCCACAACATCCAGCTGGTATCGATCTTCCACGACCTCGCGCAGGCCCGCACACGCTACGGCCAGCAGGCCGAGACCGTCGTCAACAGCCATCGCGCGCGAATGCTGCTGCCCGGGGTCGCCGACCTGGAGACGCTGCGCTACTTCGCCGGGCTCCTCGGAGAGGAGGAGGTCAGGGAGCTGACCCGCACCACCGGCTCCGGCGGCACCACGCGCTCCACGGGCCGGCGGCGTCGCCCGCTCGTGGCGGCAGAGGGGTTGCGCCAGCTCCCACCGGGCCACTCCCTGCTGCTCTACGGGCGGATCGCGCCCGTGATCGTGAGGCTGCGGATGTGGTTCGTCGACCGGCGGCTGCGGGGTCTGGGGGGATCGTGACCGTGGCGGCGGACGACGACGGCTTGGGGCGCTGGGCAGATGAGAGCGCGGCGGACCTTCAGCCGGTGCGCGGGCTCGGAGACTGGCGCGCGCTGGCGCCGCCCGAGCGGTGGCTGTGGTTCGATCAGCTCTGGCAGGAGGTGTGCGCGCTGCGGGCGCGCTACCGGCTGCCGGTGCGCTCGGGCTGGTGGGAGGACAATTTGCAGGTCGAGGCGCTGGCGGCGCTGGCCAGCTGGGTGGAGCGCTACGACTCGGGCGAGTGGGACGACCCGCCGGGAAAGCTGGCGCTCCTCTACGACCTGGAACGGATCGGGACGCTGCTGCGCGACGGCAACGATCCCCTCCATCCCGCGCGCGATCGGATCGCCTTCTTGCGCCACCTGGTGGCGAACGGCTGCGAGCACCCGGAGGGCGGGGACGGCCGATAGGAGATCGCCGCCAGTCCCGAGGGCCTGCGGTGGCATCCTGCCCCTGTGGACCGCCTGTCGCGCTACCCGCTCGGCGCCAGCGTCGCCGTGGCTGAGCTGCAGGACGACCCGCATCCTCTGCTGGCCGCCCTGCGCGAGCGTGAGCCGGTGTCGTGGATCCCCGCGCTGGAGGGGTGGCTGGTCACGAGCTACGGGCTGGCGCTGGCGGCGATGCGCGATGCCTCCACGTTCACGGTGCAGGATCCGCGCTTCTCCACCGCTCAGGTGATCGGCCCGAGCATGCTGAGCCTCGACGGCGTTGCCCACGCGCGCCACCGTGCGCCGTTCGTGGCGCCGTTTCGACCGCGGGCGGTGCGCGAGCGGTTCACCGATGTGGTGGCCGCTGAGGCCGAGGGACTGGCTGGCGCGCTGCGCTCCCGCGAGCGCGGGGAGCTGCGGCAAGCGTTCGCGGCGCCGCTGGCGGCGACGATCGTGACGCGCGCGGTGGGGCTGGATCGCGGCGCCGTGCCGGAGGTGCTCGCGTGCTATGGGGAGATCGTCGGCGCGGTGACCCAGATCACCACCGCCGGCGCCGACACGCCACCCGGCGCCGGCACCATGGCCGGTCGCCGTGCGTTTGACCGCCTGGCCAAGCGCCTGCGCGGGGTCCTGCAAGCACCCGGAGGCGACTCGCTGCTGGCCGAGGCCGCGGCCGGGTCAGAGCTCACCGAGGGGCAGATCGTCGCCGACGCTGCGGTGCTGCTGTTCGGCGGGATCGAGACGACCGAGGGCATGATCGCCAACGCGCTCGTGCATGTGCTGGAGCGCCCCGCGACGCTGGCCCGCGTGCGTGAACGGCCCGACCTGCTCGACGCCGCGATCGAGGAGTCGCTGCGGCTGGAGCCGGCGGCCGCGGTGATCGACCGCTACGCCACGCGGGACGCGGTCCTGGGCCCGGCTCGGATCGCCGCCGGGGAGCTCGTGCACATCTCCATCGCGGGAGCAAACCGGGACCCGGAGGTGTTCCCCGATCCCGATCGCCTGGACCTTCAGCGCCGCACCGCGCGGGCGCACCTGGCCTTCGCCCAGGGACCGCACGTGTGCGTCGGAGTCCACCTGGCGCGGTTGGAGGCACGCGCCGGGATCGCAGTGCTGCTGGAGCGGCTGCCGGGGCTGGCGCTCGATCCCGATCGGCCGTCCCGGATCACCGGGCTGGTGTTCCGAAAGCCCGCCGAGGTCCACGTGACCTTCCCGATGCCATAGGCACTCGCCCGCGAAACCGGCCCACGGGCGGGAGCGACCTGAAAAGAAGGTGGCGCATATGGCCGAAGATTTCCCAACGTGGCGCTCACCGGTCCGCGCGAATGCCCAGGAACCGGGCGAGCGCCGCAAAGCCCAGCAGCGCCGCCATCGCCTCCACTCCGGCGAGCACCAAGCAAACCAGCAGTCCCGGTATCAGGTGGTGAGGCGAGGGCAGCCCCTCCGCCACCGCCCGCGCGCCGGCCAGGGTCACCCCCGCGGTGCTCGCCACAGTCACGGCAAAGCGCCAGGGGTGCGCGCGGAGGTCAAGCCACGCGCTCAGGTGCGGCAAGCGGCGTCGCGCCCGCAGGGGGAGCGCCCGGCTGAGGACAACGAGCCGGCGCAGCGGAGCGCGCAGCGCGGGCATCCGGCGTCCCAGCCGCAGCGCCGCCAA
>JALYYW010000173.1 GCA_030946085.1 Actinomycetota bacterium | reverse complement strand
CTGGCGGGATCGCCACCGGCGCCGCGGTAGCGGCGGTGCTCGCCGCCGGCGCCCGGGGCGCACAACTCGGGACCGCGTTCATGCTCTGCCCCGAGGCCGGGACCGCTCCCGGCCACCGGGCGGCGCTGGCCAGCTCCCGGGAGACGACGCTGACGCGCGCCTTCACGGGACGGCTGGCGCGCGGCATCCGCAACACGTTCATCGACGAGCACGAACGCCACGCGCCGATCGCATACCCGGAGCTGCACCACCTCACGGCGCCGCTGCGGGCCCGGGCGCGCGAGCGGGGCGACGCCGAGTCCGTGAACCTGTGGGCCGGGCAGACGCACGCGCTGGCGCTGGAGCTGCCCGCGGCGGAGGTTCTCTCTCGCCTGGCCGAGGATGCGCGTGCGTCGCTGAGCACGCTCGCCGAGCTGCTCCCCCCGCCGCCGGGCCAGCCTTGACACAGCTCGCCGGTTGCGGCAGGCTCGCGCCCCGGTGAACGAGCCCGTCCTCTACGACCAGGCCAGCTCCCTGCAGAAGCTCACGCGGCGCTTCGCCGCCAGTGCTCCGGGCTCGTGGGTGTTTGCCCGGGTCGCACACCGCATCGACCGCCCTGTGCATCGGATCACGGACGGTCGCCACACCTTCGCCAGCCTCATCTCCGGAATGCCGGTGGTGATGTTGACGAGCACCGGCGCCAAGAGCGGTCAGCCCCGCACGACACCCGTCCTGGGCATCCCCACCGGCGGCGGTGTGGCGATCATCGCCTCCAACTTTGGCCAGCACCGCCACCCCGCCTGGTACCACAACCTCCGCACCCATCCCGAAGCCGAGGTCGTGATCTACGGCGAGCGCCGACGTGTGCGCGCGGTGGAGGTGGAGGGCGAGCGCCGGGAGGAGATCTGGCGGGAGGGGCTGCGGGTCTACCCGGGCTTCGACCAGTACCAGCGTCGCGCCTCGCACCGCCCCATCTCGGTATTCGAGCTGCAATCCGTGTAACCCGATCGGAGCCGGCGTGACGCCGCTGCACGCGCTGGCCATCTTCGCCGCCGGGGTCCTCGCCGGGACGATCAACACCGTGGTGGGCAGCGGCACGCTCTTCACCTTTCCCGTGCTGCTGGCCCTCGGCTACGCCCCGGTGACCGCGAACGTCTCCAACACGATCGGCCTGGTGCCCGGATCGGTTGCGGGTGCCATCGGCTACCGGCGTGAGCTGCGCGGGCAGGGCGCTCGCACGGTGCGCCTGGCGGCCGCGTCGCTGCTGGGCGGAACGGTCGGGGCGATCCTCTTGCTGACGCTACCGGCGGCGGCCTTCAAGGCCATCGTTCCCGTCTTCATCGTGCTCGCCCTGGCGCTGATCTTGGCCCAGCCTCGGATGACGCGGGCGCTGGATCGCCGGCGGACACGCGCTCGCCCGCCGGCCGGTGGGGTCGCAGCCCTGGTCGGGGTGCTCGTCAGCGGCGTCTACGGCGGCTACTTCGGGGCCGCCCAGGGGATCCTGCTGCTGGCGATCCTGGGCCTGGCCCTGGAGGAGGAGCTGCAGCGGATCAATGCCCTGAAGGTGGTGCTGGCGGGGCTCGTCAACCTGGTCGCCGGGCTGCTGTTCGTGTTCGCCGCGCGGGTGGCCTGGGACGCGGCCCTGCTGATCGCCGCGGGCTCGACGATCGGGGGGCTCGCCGGCGCGCGGGCCGGACGGCGGCTCTCGCCGCGGGTGCTGCGCGCCGTGATCGTCGTCGTGGGGACCCTGGCGATCGTGCGGCTCGTGTCCTGAGGGACTCCTTCCCGGGCGAACGCTACCCGGTCGAGAACGCGCCGGTGGCGGCGACGACCCGCTCGCCGCGCCCTCGCTCCTGGCCGCGCATCCGGTCGAGCTGATCCTCCAGGCGGCCGTGCAGATGCCACTCGTTCCCGTGACCGGTGATGATGCCAGCCTGGCCAAGGCGGGCGAGGGCGTGGGTCACCGAAGGCCGCTCGGCCCCGATCAGCTGGCCGAGGAGGTGGTGCGTGAGTGGCACCGGCAGCCGGATCCAGTCCGGCTCGACCTTGCCCCAACGCGCCGCGAGGTGCCAGAGCAGCAGGGCCAGGCGCACCTCCAGCCGGGGCTGGGCGGCGATCGTGCGCTGAACGTTCAGGCTCGCCGTCCGGCGGGCGGCTCGTCGCAGCAGCGTCTGGTTGATCTGGGGCCAGAAGCGCACACGCCTGGCGAAGTCGTGGTCCAGCAGGGCAAAGCGGCTCGGCGCCAGCGCCCGCCAACCGACCTCACAGCTCAGGAGCTCGTCGCACTCCCCCACGATCGGCTGGATCAGATCGCCGGTCCCCAGCAGCTCGGCGGCGATCCTCCCGCCGACCTCCACCTCGACGGCCAGCACCCCCTCCAGGACCAGTACTCCCGGGCCCTGGGAGACGTCCGCCAGCCAATCCGGAACCGGGAGCCAGCCGGCGTCGGTCGCGAGTGTCTGCGAGATCGCCGCCGCTCGCGCAGCGGGTCGAACCTGGCTCTCGATCGCCTCGGCAAGCTCGACGTCGTTGTCCAGGAGGCACTGCGAGGAGGACAGCATATCCGGGTACTGCTTCGTGCTGGGCACTGCCGCGATCCCGCGTTTCAGTTCGCTCTCCACTCTCTGGGCTGGTTGCATCAGGAGTCAGCCACCGGAT
This sequence comes from Actinomycetota bacterium, assembly GCA_030946085.1. Taxonomy (GTDB): domain Bacteria; phylum Actinomycetota; class Thermoleophilia; order Solirubrobacterales; family Solirubrobacteraceae; genus Palsa-465. The sequence continues at coordinate 29,935 of JALYYW010000173.1, read as the reverse complement.
CTGCGGCCAGTCTAGACTCAGAATCGTGGCCCTGCGGCAGGTTCTGTTCCGGCAACACCTAGTAATCGAGATTACCGTGGCCCGGGTTACCGCCGGCGGGTGGCGGGCAGGAGAGGGTGGTATACCGGTCCCAGCGGGTTGCCGGGTGTCACGCCGAGCGCAGCCTGCGGAGATAGGATGTGACCCGATGTGCCTGGCGATACCCGGGCAGGTAATCGAGATCGTGGACCCCGTCAACCAGATCGCCAAGGTCGATGTCGTCGGCGTGCGGCGCAACATCAACGTCGGCCTGTTCAGCGACGACGACGACGGCGGCATCGGCCCCGGCGACTGGGTGCTGATCCACGTCGGGTTCGCAATCTCCCGGATCGACGAGGAGGAGGCCCGCGCCACGCGGGAGCTCTTGGAGGAGATGGGTAACGAGTACGAGCAGGAGCTGGAGGAGCTGAAGGCGAGCGTGATCGAGTGAGCTACACCCCTGCCGAGCCGGTCTGTGGCTCGGACCACTGCATCACCTGTGCCGATGAGGGGGTCCCGATGACGGTGTGCGCAGTCGACGAGGGCCGCGGCCTGGCTCTCTGCGTCGATGGGCAGGAGAGCTCCTCCACGGTGGAGATCGCCCTGGTGGCCCCGGTCGCCCGCGGGCAGCGGCTGCTCGTGCACGCGGGGACCGCGATCGCGATGCTCAATGACCAGAACACGGAGGAAGAGCTTTGAAATTCGTAGATGAGTTCCGTGACGCCGAGCTCGGCCGGGCCGTCGCCGCCGAGGTGCTCTCGCTGGTGGAGGCAGGTCGCCACTACAAGTTCATGGAGGTCTGCGGCGGCCACACCCACTCGATCTACAAGTACGGCGTGGATGACCTGCTGCCGCCCAACGTCGAGCTGGTGCACGGGCCCGGGTGCCCGGTGTGCGTGATCCCCATGGGGCGGGTGGACGACGCCATCGCGCTGGCCCACGAGGACGTGATCTTCACCTGCTTCGGGGACATGCTGCGCGTGCCCGGCTCGGGCGGCAGCCTGCTCGATGCCAAGGCGGCCGGCGCCGACGTGAGGATGGTCTACTCGCCGCTCGACGCGCTTCGGATCGCCAGGCAGAACCCCGATCGGGAGGTCGTGTTCTTCGCCATCGGCTTCGAGACCACCGCACCCTCCACGGCGCTGACGCTCAAGCGCGCTCGCGCCGACGGGGTCCAGAACTTCTCGTGCTTCTGTAACCACGTCACGATCGTGCCGCCGCTGCGAGCGCTGCTGGAGTCGCCCGACCTTCGGCTCGACGGCTTCGTCGGACCCGGCCACGTGGCCACTGTGGTCGGAGCCCGGCCGTTCGGGTTCCTGCCGATCGACTACGGCAAGCCGATCGTGATCTCGGGCTTCGAGCCGCTGGACATCCTGCAGTCGATCAGCATGATCCTCAGCCAGCTGGGCGAGGGGCGCTGCGAGGTCGAGAACCAGTACAAGCGCGTCGTCCCCTACGAGGGGAACGCGCGCGCCCTGGAGGTCATGGCCGAGGTGTTCGAGCTGCGCCCCCACTTCGAGTGGCGCGGGCTCGGCTTCATCTCGCACAGCGGCCTGAAGCTCTCCGAGGCCTTTGCCGACCTCGACGCCGAGCTGCGCTTCCACGTGCCCGGCATCCGCGTCGCCGATCCCAAGGCGTGTCAGTGCGGCGAGGTGCTCAAGGGCGTGATCAAGCCCTGGGAGTGCAAGGTGTTCGGCACCGCGTGCACCCCGGAGCGCCCGATCGGGACCTGCATGGTGTCCTCGGAGGGGGCGTGTGCGGCGTACTACAACTTCGGGCGCTTCGCGCGTGAACGGGAGGTGGTGTGATGGCCGAGCCCGGCGCCGTCACCGACCGTGAGCAGAAGATCCTCGGGATCATCGAGACCGCCAGGGGTAAGCGGGCGAAGTTCCGTGACGAGCACATCAACATGTCCCACGGCGCCGGCGGCAAGGCCACGCAGAGCCTGATCGAGGGAATGTTCGTGCCCATGCTCGGCGGCGAGGCGCTCATGGAGATGGCCGACGCGGGCACCTTGGAGGTCGGCGGCGCCACGCTGGCGATGAGCACCGACTCCTACGTGGTCAAGCCGCTGCGCTTCCCCGGCGGGTCGATCGGGGAGCTGGCGGTCAACGGAACGGTCAACGACCTGGCCATGGCCGGCGCCCGGCCACTCGCGCTCAGCCTGTCGCTGATCCTGGAGGAGGGGCTCGCAGCGCAGACGCTCAGAGAGGAGGTGCAGGCGGTCGCCGAGGCCGCGCAGCGGGCGCAGGTCACGATCCTCACCGGCGACACCAAGGTCGTCGAGCGCGGCAAGGCGGACGGGATGTACATCTGCACCGCCGGGATCGGTGTCCGCGACCCCCGCGCATCGCTGTCCCCCGCAGCGCTGCAGCCGGGCGATCGCATCCTGCTCTCGGGCAGCATCGGCGAGCACGGGACCGCGATCATGCTCGCCCGCAACCAGTTTGAGCTCGACGCGGACGTCGAGTCCGACACCTGCTCGCTGTGGCCGGCGGTCGACGCCATGCTGGAGGCCGCGGGGCCGCATCTGCGCTGCCTGCGGGACGCCACCCGCGGTGGCGTCGCCTCGGTTCTCAACGAGCTCGCGCGAGCCTCCTCGGTGGCGATGCTCGTGCGGGAGGGCGAGGTTCCCGTGCGCCCGGTGGTCGCCGGTGCCGCCGAGATCCTCGGCATCGACCCCATGTACATCGCCAACGAGGGGCGGCTGGTGGCGTTCGTGGCGCCGGAGGCCAGCGACCAGGCGCTCGCGGCGCTGCGCTCGGTGCCGGGATGCGAGGACGCGACCGAGATCGGCGAGGTGCGCACCGACCCCCCCGGGATGGTGCTCGTGCAGACCGCCTTCGGCCGTAGGGTGATGGATCAGCTCGTCGGCGACCCGCTCCCGAGGATCTGCTGAGGCGCCGTGCACGAGCTCTCGCTCGCCGAGGCGGTCCTGGACGTGGCGATCAGGCACGCCCGCGGGCGGGCGGTGCACAAGGTGGAGGTGCGGGTGGGGCATCTGCGCCAGGTGGTGCCCTCCGCGCTGCAGTTCGCCTTTGAGCTGATGGCCGACGGCACGTCGGTGCAGGGGGCCGAGCTGGTGATTCAGGAGGTGCCCGCCCGTGGCGTCTGCCGCGTATGCGGGACTGAGACGACGATGGCGCAGTTCCCGCTGCAGTGCTCGAGCTGCGGCGGTCTGGACCTGGAGCTCCTGACCGGCGAAGAGCTGCTGGTCGACGCGCTGCAGCTGGAGGAAGAGACAACGACCGAAGGGATCACGCATGGCGGTTGAAGAGAAGGCATCCGGCGTCGACGAGGTGCACATCCTGTGGATCTCCGAGGGGATGAGCTGCGACGGTGACACCATCTCCATCACCGCGGCGGGGCAGCCGAGCATCGAGGATGTGGTGCTGGGGGCGATTCCCGGCCTGCCCAAGGTGAACCTCCACAACAAGGTGCTCTCGCCCACGCTCGGCGGCGAGGAGTTCCTGCTCCCGTTTCGCCAGGCGGCTGCCGGTGAGCTGGACAAGCCGTTCGTGCTGGTGATCGAGGGCTCGATCCCCAACGAGAACATCAACGGCGAGGGCTACTGGACCTCGTTTGGCAACGACCTGGCCACCGGCGAGCCGCTCACCTTGAACTGGTGGATCGACCAGCTCGCGCACAAGGCCTGGGGGGTGATCGCGATCGGCACCTGCGCCACCTACGGCGGGATCCACGCGATGGCCGGCAACCCCACCGGATGCATGGGCTTGGCCGACTACCTGGGGTGGGACTTCCGCTCGGCGGGCGGGCTGCCGATCGTCAACGTGCCCGGGTGCCCCGTCCAGCCGGAGAACTTCATGGAGGTGCTCGTGTGGCTGCTCTACCAGGCCGCGGGCCTGGCACCGACGATCCCGCTCGACGAGGCGCTGCGGCCACAGTGGATCTTCGGTAAGACCGTGCACGAGGGATGCGACCGCGCCGGCTACTACGAGCAGGGCGATTTCGCCCAGGACTACAACTCGCCCAAGTGCCAGGTGAAGATCGGCTGCTGGGGGCCGGTGGTGAACTGCAACGTGCCCAAGCGCGGCTGGATGGCGGGCATCGGCGGGTGCCCCAACGTCGGCGGCATCTGCATCGGCTGCACGATGCCGGGCTTCCCGGACAAGTTCATGCCGTTCATGGACGCGCCTCCCGGCGGCGGCGTCTCCACCGCGGTCACCGGTGCCTACGGACCGGTGATCCGCAAGCTGCGTGGAATCACCAACAAGGCGATGAACAAGGAGACGAAGTGGCGTCACAACGGCGCCGAGCTGACGACCGGCTACACGCCCCGCTGGGGGAACTGACGGGCGTCGTCTGAGCGAGCCCTGGAATCTGAAAACGCAGGAGAGGAGACGGACATGGCAGCAGTTAGGGAGAGCGTCAGGCCAGAAGCCGGCAAGCTCGTGGACATGGCTTGGGACCCGATCACGAGGATCGTCGGCAACCTCGGGATCTACACCAAGATCGACTTCGACAACCAAGAGGTCGTATCGTGCAAGAGCACGTCCTCGCTGTTCCGCGGCTACAGCGTGTTCATGAAGGGCAAGGATCCGCGGGACGCGCACTTCATCACCAGCCGTATCTGCGGGATCTGCGGCGACAACCACGCCGTCTGCTCCTGCTACGCGCAGCAGATGGCCTACGGCGTCAAGCCGCCGCCGCTGGGCGAGTGGATCGTCAACCTCGGCGAGGCCGCCGAGTACATCTTCGACCACATCATCTTCCAGGACAACCTGGTGTTCGTGGACTTCTGCGAGCAGATGGTCAAGGAGACCAATCCCAGCGTGTGGGACAAGGCCCAGCACACCGACGCTCCGCACGCCGAGCTCCACGGCCATCGCACGATCGCCGACATCATGCGCTCTTACAACCCCTTCACCGGCGATACCTACAAGGAAGCGCTGCACATGAGCCGGATCGGGCGGGAGATGATCTGCCTGATGGAGGGGCGCCACGTGCACCCCTCCACGGTCTATCCCGGTGGCGTGGGGACGATGCCGACGCCGACCCTCTTCACCGACTACCTCGCCCGGCTGCTGCGCACGCTGGACTTCATCAAGAAGGCCGTGGCGATGAACGACGACGTGTTCGACTTCTTCTACGAGGCCCTGCCGGGCTACGAGGAGGTCGGTCGCCGGCGGATCCTGCTCGCCTGCTGGGGCGCGTTCAACAACCCCGACCACGTCGACTACGAGTACAAGAACATGGACCACTGGGGCAACGAGATGTTCGTCACCCCCGGCGTGATCGTCGACGGGGAGCTCGTCACCACCAATCTCGTCGAGATCAACGTCGGCATCCGGATCATGCTCGGCTCCTCCTACTACGAGGACTGGACCAGCGAGGAGACGTTCGTCTCCCACGATCCGCTCGGCAACCCCATCGACCAGCGCCACCCGTGGAACCAGACGACGCTCCCCAAGCCGCAGAAACGCGACCTGGAGGGCGGGAACTACTCCTGGGTGATGAGCCCGCGGTGGTTCGACAAGCGCACCGGCGACAACCTCGCGCTGGACACCGGCGGCGGCGCCCTGGCACGCCTGTGGGCGACGGCGCTGGCAGGCAAGGTAGACACGCCGTTCGTCAAGTCGACCGGTCAGAGCGTGCTGATCAACCTGCCCAAGACGCCCAACACGCCCGAGCAGACGCTGGAGTGGAAGGTGCCGCAGTGGTCCAATGCGATCGAGCGTGACCGCGCCCGGATCTACTTCGTCGCCTACTCGGCGGCGATGGCGCTGCACTTCATCGACAAGGCGATGAACGAGCTGCGGGCGGGTCGGACGAAGGTCTTCGAGGACTTCGAGGTCCCCGACGAGGCGATCGGCTGCGGCTTCCACGAGGCGGTGCGGGGCGTGCTCTCCCACCACCTCGTGATCCGCGACGGGAAGATCGCCAACTACCACCCCTATCCGCCGACGCCGTGGAACGCCAGCCCCACCGACTCCTACGGGACCCCCGGCCCCTACGAGGACTCGGTCATGGGTATGCTGATCTTCGAGGAGAATGGCCAGGACAAGTTCCGCGGCATCGACATCATGCGCGCCGTGCGCTCGTTCGATCCGTGCCTGCCGTGCGGCGTGCACATGTACCTGGGCAACGGCAAGACGATCAAGACGGTGCACCAGCCGATGTTCGGCGAGCACAGCTAGGGGCCCGCGGCAATGGGAGCCGCCCAATCCCGGGACCCGCTCGGCGACGTCGAGCGGCTGCTGGAGGAGCTCGAGCGCGTCTCGGACCCGGTCGCCAGGGACAAGGCGACCGAGGTCGTGCAGGCGCTGCTCGAGCTCTACGGCGAAGGACTCGACCGGATCGTGCAGGAGATCGCCGCTCGGGACGACGGCGAGCTGGCACGTGCGCTCACCGAGGACGACTTGGTGGCGCACCTGCTGCTCCTGCATGGGCTCCACCCTGTGCCCCTGCAGGACCGTGTGGTGGAGGCGCTGGGTGAGGTGCGGCCTTACCTGGAGTCCCACGGCGGCAACGTCGAGCTCCTGCGCATCGAGGGCACGGCCGTGCACGTGCGCATGCAGGGCAGCTGCAGCGGCTGCCCCTCTTCGGCGATGACGCTCAAGCTGGCGATCGAGACCGCGATCCACAAGGCGGCGCCCGAGATCGAGAAGGTGATCCCTGAGGAGGAGGGGCCCGCCGTTGCCGGGGGGCCGCTGCTGCAGATCGCGGTCGTGCCACCCTCGGATGGGGATGGGGGTTTGTCGCCACCCGAGCCCGAGGACGCTTGGACGATGGTCGGCGGGCTGGCGGAGCTCGCCGGCGGCGGACTCGTCGTCAAGCAGATTGCCCGTCAGCCGATCCTCTTCCTGAAGCTCGGGGATCGCTTCTACGGCTACCGGCCGGACTGCCCCGGCTGCGAGCAGTCGCTTGCCGGCGCGGCCCTGCTCGGCGTCGAGCTGGCCTGCCCGCACTGCGGGAACCGCTACGACGTGATGCGCGCGGGGCGGTGCCTGGACGCCCCCCAACTGCACCTGGAGCCGGTCCCGCTGCTGGTCGGCGCCGACGGCCTGGTCAAGGTCGCGCTGCCGGTGGCCGTCTAGATCATGGGCCCGCGCAGTCCCTCGCTGGCATCGCCCCGTCTGAGCCGGTTGGCCCAGCGCACTGCCGAGGCAGCCGCCGAGCAGCAGGAGCACTGCGAGCTGTGCGGACTGGCGGTACCGGCCGAGCACCGCCATGTCATCGACGTGCAGACGCGGCAGCTGCTGTGTGCCTGCCGGGCCTGCTCGCTGCTGTTCGACCGGCGGGCGGCGGGCGGCGGACACTTCCGTCTGGTGGGGGACCGCCGCCTGCGGCTGGAGGCCTTTGAGCTCAGCGATCCGACCTGGGAGCGGCTGCGGATCCCCGTGGACATGGCCTTCTTCTTCCACAGCACCGCGGCGGAGCGCGTGATGGCGTTCTATCCCAGCCCGATGGGCGCGACCGAGTCCCGCCTGGAGCTCGCCACCTGGCAGGAGGTGGAGCAGGCCAATCCCGTGCTCCAGACGCTGGAGCCCGACGTGGAGGCGCTGCTGGTCAACCGGGCCAAGGGGGTGCGCCGGTACTGGATCGTGCCGGTCGAGGACTGCTACCGGTTGGTGGCGCTGATCCGGACCCGGTGGCGCGGCTTCACCGGCGGCAAGGAGGTCTGGCAGGAGCTTCAGCGATTCTTCGACGAGCTCGATCGTCGTGCCCGCAACTTCGACAATGTGGGGGCGCAGTCCCCTCTATAAAGGAGCAGGAGATGCCGAACATCAACCTCGGTAAGGCCCAGGTCACTCCGGACCTGCCGTCTCATGTGGCCGGGACCAAGCAGGGAAACTCCAAGGGGAACTACGAGAAGATGCCGGGTCACAATCCCGACGGGACCTCGACCGCGTCGCGTTCCACGGGCATCAACCCCAAGAGGCAGGGGCCGATCGACCCCAGCATGCCGAACATCTCGCCGGCCTAGCCGGCCCCGGAGCGTGAGGTCCGCCGTGTCGGCGATCGAGCAGGCGATGCGCAGCGTGGGCTCGGTTCCCGAGCTGCGCTTCGCCGTCCTGGGAGCCAGCAGCCTGGAGTACGCGGCGGTGCCGACGTTGAAGTTCGAGCTGCAGATCGAAGCCGAGGGGGGCCTGCCGATTCGCTCCGTCCTGCTCGATGTCCAGATCCAGATCGCGGCCCGCCAGCGCGGCTATGACCCCGCTGTCCAGGATCGGCTGCTGGAGCTGTTCGGCACGCCCGAGCGCTGGAGCACCACGCTGCGCACGCTGCCGTGGCTGCGCACGACGCTGGTCGTCCCACCGTTCACGGAGCGCACGACCGTCGACCTGCTCGTTCCCTGCACCTACGACCTGGAGGTGACCGCCTCGCGTTACTTCGCAGCGCTGAAGGACGGCGTCGTGCCCCTGGAGCTCCTGTTCAGCGGCTCGGTGTTCTTCACCGCTGCCACGGGGGCGCTCCAGACCGCGCGGATCGCCTGGGACAACGAGGTCGACTACCGGCTTCCGGTCGCGGTTTGGCGGGAGACGATGGATCGACACTTCCGCGGCAGCGCCTGGCTGCGGCTGGGTGAGGAGAGCTTCGACCGCCTGTGCACCTACAAGGCCCGCCACGCGTTCGAGAGCTGGGAGGCCACGATCGACGCGCTGCTCGACAGCGAGGGGCGCTCGTGAAGCCGGACCCGATCCGGGCGATCGCCGACGCGGTCCTCTACGAGGGCTACATCCTCTGGCCCTATCGGCGCTCAGCGCTCAAGAACCAGCGCCGGTTCACCTTCGGCGGCGTCTATCCACCCGCCCACAGCGAAAGGCACCCGGATGACGCGCACACGATGCAGAGCGAGGTCCTGCTGCGCGCCGATCCGCAGGTGCAGGTGCAGGTGCAGGTGTCGGTGCGGTACCTGCACGTGGTGGCCCGGACCGCCGCGCGCCGGCGCGGTGAGGAGATGGAGCCCGTCGACGAGCTCGTAGTGGACGGCGAGCGCCACCAGAGCTGGGAGGAGGCGGTGGAGCGGACGGTGGAGCCGGCGCCGATCGCTCTGGATCAGCTGCGCACCGGCTACACCGAGCCCATCGCGGTCCCCGCCGGATCGGAGCTGGAGGGGCTCCGAGACCGAACCGGGGAAGTCGCCGGGGCCCTGATCCGAAGCTGGAAGGAGCTTCAGGGTGAGCTGCGGCTGAGCGCCACGCCGTTGGCGGATGACCTGTGGCGGCTGGGCGCGACGATCGCCAACACAACCCGCTTTGGGTCCGGGGACGACCGCCAGCGGGCGCTGGCGCAGACGTTCTGCTCCACGCACACGCTGCTCCACGCCCCCCGGGGGAGCTTCGTCTCGCTCACCGATCCACCCGAGGAGCTGGAGGCCGAGGCCGCGGCCTGCCGCAACGTCGGGACCTGGCCGGTGCTCGTGGGCGAGGCCTCCGAGCACGGCACGATGCTGTCATCGCCGATCATCCTGGAGGACCATCCGCGGATTGCCCCGGAGAGCCCGGGCGACCTGTTCGACGGCGGCGAGATCGACCAGCTGCTGATCCTCAGCATCCTCTCCATGACCGAAGACGAGCGGGCGGAGATGGCCGCCTCGGATCCGCGGGCGCGCGAGATCCTGGAGCGGACCGAGGCGCTGAGCACCGATCAGCTGATGGCGCTGCACGGAACGGTGCGTGAGCTCGGGATGGTGCGCTGAGCATGCCCGGCTACTGGGAGGAGCTCGAGCGCCCCGCACCCGACTCCGTGTCGGTGACGGGAAGCGAGCTGCGGGCCGGCAGCCGCGTGCGGCTGTGCCCGCGCCCGGGCGGCGACATATTCGATCTCGCGCTGGCCGGCCGGGTGGCGGTGATCGAGGGCATCGATCAGGATCTGGAGGGCAACGTCACGCTCGCGGTGGTGGTCGAGGACGACCCCGGCCGGGACCTCGGGTTCGCACGTCAGCCCGGACACCGCTTCTTCTTCTCCACCTCGGAGGTGGAGCCGCTTGAGGACGAAGCGGCGACCCCTGAGCTCCCAGTGGAGCGGATCCTGGTCGCCGGGATCGGCAACGTGTTCCTCGGCGACGACGGCTTTGGCGTGGCCGTGGCGGACCGCCTCTGGCGGCGAGAGCTGCCGGCCGCGGTGGAGGTGGTGGACTTCGGGATTCGCGGCATGGATCTGGCCTTTGCGATGCAGGAGGGCTTCAGCGCCGTGGTGCTGGTCGACGCGACGCCGCGGGGCCAGCCGCCGGGCACGCTGTACGTGATCGAGGTCGATCCCGAGGACGAGGACGCGGATGTCGCCGTTGACGCCCATGGCATGGACCCGGTCAAGGTGATGGGCCTCGTGCGCAGCCTCGGCGGCCGCCCCCCGCGGACGCTGCTCGTCGGCTGTGAGCCGCAGACGCGCATGAGCGCCGAGGACGAGGACATCGTCGCCCAGCTCTCAGAGCCGGTGCTGGCGGCGATCGATCCTGCGGTGAAGCTGGTCGAGTCCTTGATCGAGCAGATCAGAACGCAAACCCCACAGGAGGTGCCCAGAGCATGAGCGAGATCCGCATCAGCCCCACCGCTCAGGTGATCACGCTGCTGGTGAGCGCCGCGGCGGTTACCGCAGCGATCGTGGCCCAGCTGCCGGAGATCCGGAGATACCTGAAGCTCGAGTCGATGTAGGAGCCAACGAACAGGAGCTTGAATGCACCGCACCAGAGTCAGGGTCGTCGAGGACGCGCTCGATGCCAACAACACGATTGCGCGCGCCAACCGCGACGACTTCGACCGCCACGACGTGAGCGTCGTGAACCTGATGAGCGCGCCCGGAGCGGGAAAGACGTCGCTGCTGGAGTGCGCGCTGGCGGAGCCGCTGCAGGATCTGCGGGTCGGCGTACTGGAGGGCGACGTCCAGGGGTCCTTCGATGCCGACCGGCTCGCCAGCCTGCACGTCCCCGTCACGCAGCTGAACACCGGCTCGGGCTTCGGCGGCGAATGCCACCTCGACGCCAACATGGTCCGCTCGGCGTTGCCCGCCCTGCCGCTGGACGAGATCGACCTGCTGGTGATCGAGAACGTCGGCAACCTCGTCTGCCCGGCCGAGTTCCGGGTCGGGGAGGACGTGCGCGCAATGGTCTGCTCGGTGACCGAAGGTGAGGAGAAGCCGATCAAGTACCCGCTCATGTTCCGCGCCTGTGAGCTCGTGGTGGTAAACAAGGTCGATCTCCTGCCCCACCTGGACTTCGATCTTGACAAGTTCCTCTATCACCTGGACCAGGTCAATCCCGACGCCGAGCGGATGCTCCTCAGCGCCCGGACCGGCGAGGGGGTGGCGCAGTGGCGCGAGTGGCTGCTGAGGGTCGCCCAGGGTCAGCGGGCGGTCGCTTGAACGCAGCGACAGCCTCGGGCGAGCTACCGCTCAGCCTCCAGACGCGTCTGGCGGAGCGCACGGAGGCGGGCGCGCGGTTCTTCGGCGCCGAGGCGGAGCGGCTGGCGCAGCTGTGCCATTTGATGGCGGAGCGATTTGCCCGCGGCGGGCGGCTGATCGCGTTCGGCCGCTCGCCCGAGGCTCGCTCGGACGCGCGGCACGTGGCGGTGGAGTTCGTGCATCCGGTGATCGTCGGCAAGCGGGCGCTGCCCGCGATCGCGCTCACGGGGGAGGGTGGCGACCTGCGCACACAGGTGGCGCTGCTAGTGGAGGAATCGGACATCGCCGTCGCCTTCGGCGCGGGGGAGCCGGACGGCGAGGCCGCCGCCGCGGTCGCGCTGGCGCGTGAGCGGGGGGCGCTGACGCTCGCCTTTGCCGGTGTCGGGGCGGAATGGGAGCTCGGGCCTCCCGCCGAGGACCCCAGCATCCGTCAGGAACTGGTGGAGACCCTGTACCACGTGCTCTGGGAGCTGGTGCACGTGTTCTTCGACCATCGCGGCCTGCTCACCGGACGCCAGGGGCGCACCGGCCACGACCCCGGTCCGTCCAGTTTTCTCTATCCCTTCTTGGATGAGCGCGAGAGCGACCTCCAGCGGGTGCTCGACGACGTAGCGCGCTCGGTGCGGATGAAGGCGCAGGAGATCGGGGAGCTACGGGCGCAGACCGTCGCCGAGAACGCCTCGACGCTGACGGCGGCGGCGGATGCCCTGCGAGGCAGGCTGCAGGTCGGGGGGCAGCTCTTGGCCTTTGGCAACGGTGGCTCGGCCACCGACGCGATGGACGTCGTCGCGGACTTCCGCGCCGGTCGCGGATCGGCGCCGGGGTGGCCGGCGATCGACCTGACCGAGGATCCCGGGATCATCACGGCGATCGCCAACGACATCGGCGCCGAGGCGATCTTCTCCCGTCAGGTGATCGCACTCGGTCGCTCCGGCGACGTGCTGCTGGCGCTGTCCACCTCCGGAAACTCCGCCAACGTGATCGCCGCGCTGGCCGAAGCGAGGCGCCGTGGCCTGCTCACCATCGCGCTGGTCGGCTACGACGGCGGCCGCGTGGCTGCCGAGGGTCTGGCCGACCATGTGATCGTCACCCGCTCTGAGCACATCCCGCGGATCCAGGAGGCGCAGGCCACCGCCTATCACGTGCTGCGGGAGCTCGTCGGTTGAGCGCGGCCGCCGGCCGCGCCGCGGGCAGCCGGCTGCAGGTGCGGGTACAGGGCACCGTGCAGGGGGTCGGCTTCCGGCCACACGTGTTCCGCCTGGCCTGCGAGCTGAAGCTCGGGGGCTATGTGCTCAACGACGCCCACGGCGTGCTGGTGGAGATAGAGGGCGACGATCACGCCCTAGAGGACTTCCTGGTCCGCCTGGAAGCGGAGGCGCCCCCGCTGGCGATCGTGGAGCAGGTCGCGCACGAGCGGGTGGCGGGGTGCGGCGAGCGCAGCTTCCGGATCGCGAGCAGCCCCCGGGGGGAGACCCCCGACGCTCCGGTCAGCGCCGACACCGCGACCTGTGAGGACTGCCGGCGCGAGCTGTTCGACCCAGCGGATCGTCGCTTCCGCTATCCCTTCGTCAACTGCACGAACTGCGGACCCCGGTTCACGATCATCCGCGGGATCCCCTACGACCGGCCGCTGACGACGATGGCCGGCTTCCCGATGTGCGAACGCTGCCGGCGGGAGTACGAGGACCCGGCTGACCGGCGCTTTCACGCCCAGCCGAACGCCTGCCCTGAATGCGGGCCGGCGGTCTCGCTGCGGGAGCCCGGAGGGGGTACCGTAGGCGGCGGGCCGGGTGCGGATCCGCTCCGGGAGGCGGCCGCCGCTCTGGCGCAAGGGCTGATCCTGGCCGTCAAGGGGATCGGCGGCTATCACCTGGCCTGCCGTGCCGACGACGAATCGGTGGTGGCCCGTCTGCGGGCCCGCAAGCACCGCGAGGAGAAGCCCTTCGCCCTGATGGCCCCTGACCTACTGGGCGCGGAGCAGCTCGGAGATCTGAGCTCCGCCGCCGCTCAGCTGCTGAGCTCGCGACAGCGCCCGATCGTGCTCGTTCCCCGAGGACCCCGAGCGCCGGTGGCGCCGTCGGTGGCTCCGAGGAGCGTCGAGCTCGGCCTGATGCTGCCCTACTCGCCGCTTCACCACCTGCTGCTGGGCGATCTCGGGACCACCGTGGTGCTGACCAGCGGCAACCTGGCCGGGGAGCCGATCGCCTTTGACGATGCGCAGGCACTGGAGCAGCTGGGTGGGGTCGCCGACCTGTTCCTGACCCACGATCGTCCGATCCACACCCGTACCGATGACTCGGTGGCCAGGATCGTCGCGGTGGCCGGCCAGCGCCGCCCGGCGTTCTTGCGCCGCTCGCGGGGCTACGTTCCCGGCGCGCTGGCTCTGCCCGATGCGTGCGCCGCCCCTCCGCTGCTGGCCTGCGGCGCCGAGCTGAAGAGCACCTTCTGCGTGGCCAAGCAGCGGCACGCCTGGGTCAGCCATCACATCGGTGACCTGCAGAACTACGAGACGCTGCAGTCCTTCGTCGAGGGGATCGAGCACTTTGAGCGTCTGTTCGCCGTCACCCCTCGGCTCGTCGCCCACGACCTTCACCCGGACTATTTGTCGACCAAGTACGCGCTGGAGCGCGAGGGTGTTGAGCTGGTCGCCGTGCAGCATCACCACGCGCACCTGGCCGCGGTCCTGGCCGAGCATAAAGAAGTGGGCCGGGCGGTGGGTGCGATCTTCGACGGCACTGGCCTGGGGGTCGACGGGACGATCTGGGGCGGCGAGCTGCTGGTGGGGGACATCGGCAGCTCTGCTCGCGCCGGGTCCCTGCACCCGGTGAGCCTTCCCGGGGGCGATCGCGCCGTTCGCCAGCCCTGGCGGATGGCCTGCGCGTGGCTGCAGGAGGCAACCGGCGAGGAGCCGGCGATTCCCGCACCGCTCGTTGACTGCGTGGAGCCGGAACGCTGGCGCGTGATCGCGCAGCTGGCGCGCACGGGCGTCTCGGCCCCGGTGAGCACCAGTGCCGGTCGTCTGTTCGACGCTGTCGCGGCGATCTGCGGCGTGTGCGCCGAGGTGAGCTACGAGGGTCAAGCGGCGATCGAGCTGGAGGCGCTCTGCGACCCCCACGAGCGCGGTGCCTACCCAGTGGCGCTCCGTCGGGAGCAGGGCTTTCAGATCCTCGACCCCCGCCCCGCCGTGGCCGCCATCGCCCGCGACGTGGCTGCCGGTGAATCCGCGGCGCGGATATCGGCGCGGTTCCACGCCGGGCTGGCCGAGGGGACGGTGGCGGCCTGCGCGGAGCTCGCGGCCGAGCACGGCACCGAGATCGTGGTCCTCGGCGGAGGCGTGTTCGCCAACCTGAGGCTGCTGGAGTCGGTCAGCGCCGGCCTGGCCGGCCGGGGCTTGCGGGTGCTGGCGCCGCTGGCGCTGCCCCCGGGGGACGGCGCCATCTCCTACGGCCAGGTCGCCGCGGCCGCATGGAGGGCGCCGGCGTGAGCCGCCAGGTCAAGTCCCAGGGCTGACGTTGATCCTGAACGTCGCCCGGTGCTCCTGCCCGGGCGCCAGCACGATCAGGTCGCTACCGCTGCGCAGCGCGTTGGTGGGAGCGCTCATCGGCTCAAAGCAGACGAAGTCGGCCTCGGGCGGGGCGTAGACCTGGCCGAAGGGGAAGCCCGCCTGGAGCTCCAGCACGATCATCGCGCCGCCGTGCGCGCCTTTGGTGCCCCCCGCGCAGAACCGAGCCGGCAGCCCGTGGAGGACGAGCCCGTCGTCCCAGCTGCACCCTCCGAGCCCCGCCACCTGGGGCCCGAGGGGCTCCCGCTCCCCGGTGGGGATGCTCCGCTCGTCCGTGAGCAGGCGCTCGCAGCCGGGCAGCTCCATCCGGCAGCTCGCCCGTGGCTGGCACGGCAGGCGCAGGTAGGGGTGGTAGCCCAACGACACCGGCACGGGATCGCCCGCGTCGGCGCAGACGATCGTTGAAATCATCAGCTCGCCCTCGCTCACCGCGGCCTGCATCCGCACCTCGTGGCGGTACGGGAACAGATCGAGCAGCGGCGCCTGCTCCCACCGCAGCTGAGCCATCAGCCGCTCGTCCTGGGATTCGGCCTCCCAGCGCATCAACCCCGGCAGGACGCCGTGGATCGGGAGCCCGTTCGGATCCTGCGGGATCGCCCCGCCCACGCGGGGCAGCTGCACCCGGCGCCCGGCGGCCTCGTAGTCGTGGGCGGAGAGCCGGTTGGCCCACGGGTAGAGCAGTGGGATCCCCATCGTCTTGCCGCGCTGAGCGTAGGCGTCGAGCCCGCGGCCCTCGTGCAGCAGCTCCTGGACGCGATGCGTGAGCGAGCGGCACACCATCCCGGCCTCGGGGACGAACACGGCCCGTGTGGCGCCGCCCGGGGAGATGATCTCCACCGAGCGGAGGCTCATGTCGCCCGCTCCAGGCGCTCGGCCAGCCGGCTGTGCCGGCGGCCGGTGTCGGGGGTGCTGACCGCCCGCTCGATCACCTCCGGGGTCCCCACGATCACCGTGGCGATACGCGCCCGGGTGACCGCCGTGTAGAGCATCTCCCGCCGCAGGAAGAACGCCCCCGCGGCGGGATGCGCGACGATCACCGCGACCGGCAGCTCGATGCCCTGCCCGCGGTGCACCGAGCAGGCGTACGCCAGCCGGAGGCGATCGGCCTGCTCGGGCGGCAGGCGGAACACCGTCTCCTCGGAGGCCAGAAGCAGCGCGGGGTCATCGTCCTCGTCGGTGGTCTCGTCCAGCAGCCGCAGCACGGTCCCGTTCATCAGCCCCAGCTCGTGCAGGTTGCGTCCGGTCATCATGAGCTTGTCGCCGATCCGCAGGCGCCCGCCGCGCACCGGCTGGCCCCCGGGGTTGAGCGCGTCGCGCAGGGCCAGGTTGAGGGCGTCGATGCCGAGCTCACCCCGGTAGACGGGGGCGAAGACCTGGATGTCGGCGACCGGGTCGATGCCGTAGTGGGCCGGCAGCCGCTCGCTGACCAGCGAGACGATCTCCCGCCGCGCCGCCAGCGGATCGGCGCGCGTGAGGAGGAACAGGTCCCGGCGCATCCCCTCGCCGGGGGAGAACTCGGGTCGCTCCCCGCGGCGGATGGCGTGTGCGCCCTGGACGATCATGCTGCCGGCGGCCTGACGGAAGATGTGGGTCAGCCGCACCGCTGGGACCTGCGCCGAGGCGACCAGCTCGCTAAACGGCTTGCCGGCGCCGACCGGGGCGAGCTGATCGGCATCGCCGACGAGCACCACGTGGGTGCGGGGCCCGACGGCGCGGAGCAGCATCACGAGCAGCTCCAGGTTGGCCATCGAGGACTCGTCGAGGATCAGCAGGTCGCACGCCAGCGGGTCCTCGACGTCGTGGGTGGGACCCTCGCCGGGGATCCAGCCGAGGGCCGAGTGAACCGTGCGCGCTCTCACCCCGCTGGCCTCGGTCATCCTGATCGCGGCGCGACCCGTCGGAGCCACCAGTATCACCCGCGCCCCCCGCCGGGCGGCCACGGCCGCAATCGTGCGGATGGAGGCGGTCTTGCCGGTCCCGGGTCCCCCGGTGATCACCGACAGGCGGAAGCGCAGTGCGTTGTCAAGGCCCTGGTGCTGCTCGGCGGTCAGCTCGTGGTGAGAGGCCTCGCCTGGCGGGTGCGTTTGGCCCGCGGGCCCGAGCGGCTCGGTGGCGGGATCGCCGACCAGCTCCCGCACCCGCGTGGCCAGCTCGGCCTCCAGCTCGGCGATGGCGCGGCGAGCGACCCAGGTGTCCTCGCAGATCACGTCCTGCGCCTGCACCAGCAAATCGATCAGTCCCGGAGCCGGGGGGTGGCCCAGCAGCGCCTCCAGCGACTGCAGCAGCTCGCCGGCCGGCAGGCAGGTGCTGCCGCTGCGCTCAGCCTCGCTGAGCAGGTGCAGCGCCCCCGCCCGGGCGCGCTGCTGAAGGTCGGTGCCGGTGCCGGCGGCGCGCGCGATCCGGTCGGCGAGCGCGAAGCCGACGCCGAACACGCTGGTCAGCTCGTACGGGCGCTCGGCCACCACCCGGTGGGCGGTGGCGCCGTACTCCTCGTGCACGCGGGAGACGAGGTAGGCGAGGCCGTGGGGGGCCAGCATCAGGTGCAGCTGCCGCGTGACCCGCAGCCCGTTCCAAGCGCTCGCCGCCTCCTGCGCCCGGCCGCCTCGCAGCCCCGCCGCGGCGAAGGCCGCGTGCGGATCACGATCGACTTCGTCGAGCACGCCGCCGATGCCGTAGAGCGCCACCAGCGCCGTGGCGCGGGACCGGCCGACGTGCTTGATCCGCCGCAGGTAGGCGACCACCGTATCGGCGTCAACCGGCGGGAGCGGCAGCGCCTGGGCGACCTTGACCTGCGGGCCGTAGCGACTGTCCTGCACCCAGGTGCCCACCACCCGCGCGCGATCTCGCTCCTCCAGATGCGTGAGCGGTCCGACGAGCACCACCTCCTCGCCGTCCGCCGCGGCGGCGTCGAGCACCGCGAACCCGGTGGCGTCGCTGGCAAAGCGAGTCCGCCGCACAGTCACCTCGGACTCGAAGCGCTCGGTCATCTCCCCGCACGTTATCCGCCGCCCGGCGAGATCGCTAGGTTGGGCACAGAGACGTCACAAACCGAGGATCGGAGCGAGCAATGAGTGAGCCGTTGGTCAGCGAAGTGCCGCAACCCGATTGCTTTGCGGGTGCAGGACGTTGCCGGGGCCCGGGCCACGCTCGAGCGCCACGGCGTGCAGTTCAGCCTTCCTCAGCGCGGGCCCTGCTCGGCCCGCCGCACCGCGACCCCGATGCCATCGTTGCCGATCAGCCCCTGGAACCGGGACACCAGCGGCCTGATCGCCCGCACCCCCAGCCGTCCCTGCATGCCGATCGCCTCCACACGCGCCTCGGACACAAGCGCGCTCCTGGACCCGCCGGCCGGCTCGACCCAGTGCGCGAACACCACCCGCGCGCTCCCGCGCTGCGAGAAGGCCTTGAACGCCTCGGCGTCGCGCAGGCGCGGGTAGTCGCGACGGAGGGTCCAGATGCGCCCGACGAGTCCGGAGACCGTGAACTGCTCACCCTCCCGGAGCACTAGGAAGGGCTGACGGCGGAACAGCTCGTCGAAAGTGATGTGCGCCGGCGTTCCCGGGAGCCGCCAGCGGACGAGGCGCCCCAGCAGACGGGTGTCGCGCAGCGTCACTGCGCGGGCGGCCTCCCACAGCCGCTCGGGGCTCGCGGTGCTCTCGCGCCGGTGGTGGACGCGCAGGCCCGGCTCGGGGAGCCAGCGGTCGAGGTCGGGTCGCACGGGCGCCACACCTTACGGAGGGCGTTCCGGGCCGGCGATCCGGCATCCTCTGCCGGTGATCCGACACGCCCTTGCGCCAGTGCTGGCACCGGCCGCCGATTCGCTCGCGCTGCCGCGCCGGCTGGGCGCGGCTGCGGATGGCGTCGCCATCACCTTCGACGACGGTCCGCACCCCGAGGGAACGCCCGCAGTGCTGCAGCTGCTGGCCGGCGCCGGCGCCCGCGCGACCTTCTTCATGGTCGGTGAGCAGGTAGCCAGGCGTCCGGCGCTGGCCGCCGAGGTCGCCGCCGCCGGTCATCTGATCGCGCTCCACGGTCACCGCCACCGCCTCCAGCTGCGCCTGGGCCGGCGGGAGCTGGCCGAGGACCTGCGGCGCGGACGGGATGCGATTGCCCAGGCCACCGGCGCCCAACCAAGCTGGCACCGGCCGCCCTACGGGATCTACAGCTCGGCCGGCCTGGCCGAGGCCCGCGCGAACGAGATGCGTCCGCTGCTGTGGTCACGCTGGGGCCGGGACTGGCGGAAGTTCACCACGCCCCAGCGAATCTTCACCCGCGTCACCCGCGGGCTGGGCCCCGGTGACGTGATCCTCCTGCACGACGCCGACTTCTACAGCGCCAGGAACTCCCACCGGCGCACCGCAGCGGCGCTGGCGATGATCCTGAGGGAGCTGGATCACCGGGAAGTCGCTACCGTCCTACCTGCCTGACAGGCTTCCGCCAGCCGCCGAGAGCTGTCAGGATCTGGCAAGCTCAGCGCGGGCACCGCATCGCTGGCCGGCGCTTGCGCTGCCCGCGTCCCGCCTCGGCTCACCTCCGAGAGAACCCATGACAACCGCTTCCGCACCTCCGGACTTCCACAAGTTCGCGATCGGCTTCGACCCTCGCGATCGCGCGCGGCTGCACGAGCTCGTCGACGAGGTGCTCGACTCCGGACGGTGGTCGGAGGCGGGCATGAACGTGCGCTTCGAGACCGCGTGGGAGAGCTGGAACGAAGCTCCGGCCGTGGCCCTGTCGAGCTGGACCGGCGGGGCCATGGCCGCGCTGCACTTCGCCGGGGTCCAGGGCGAGACCGTGCTGTGTCCCTCCAACACGTTCATGGCCACGCCCCTGGCGGCGATCCGCGCCGGCGCGGAGGTCCAGTTCGTCGACTGCAACCGCGAGGATCTGTGCATGTCGTTCGCCGACTTTCAGCGTCTGGCCGCCCAGCACCGGCCCCGCGCCGCCTTCCTCGTGCACATCGGCGGCCACATCGCCTTTGAGGCCCAGCAGATCGCCGACTTCTGCCGGGAGAACGGGATCTTCCTGATCGAGGACTGTGCCCACGCCCACGGGGCCAGCTGGAACGGCCGCAGGGCGGGAACCTACGGGGACGCCGGTGTCTACTCGATGTACGCGACCAAGACGATCTCAACCGGCGAGGGAGGCGTGCTCGTCTCGCGCCGGCCCGAGGTCGTCGAGCACGCTCGCGCGTTTCGCAACTACGGCAAGCCGAGCCACGAGGTGCAGGGCCTCAACTTCCGCATGAGCGAGTTCACCGCGGCGCTGGGCCTCGTCCAGATCGAGCGCCTGCCACGGATCGTGGCGTGGAAGAACGACGTGGCCCGCGAGCACCTGGACCCGAAGCACCCCAGCCGGCTGGAGCTGCCCGAGGGGATGGTCTCGGGGCTCTACAAGTACATCGTGTTCGACTGGCTGGAACGCTCGACCGGGCGGGTCTACGACGAGCCCTGCCACCGCATTCTCGGCCACGCCGTCGATCTGCCCGATTCCGACTGGGTGGCGCGCAACCATTCGTGCGTGCCGCTCTACTACCGTCCGGAAACCGCGGAGGCGTCATGAGGGTGCTCGTCACAGGCGGATCGGGCTTCATCGGCTCGCATGTCGTGGACAAGCTGCGTGCCCGCGGACACGAGCCTGTGATCTACGACCTGCGGCCCTCCCCGTGGCATCGGGATCCCGCCCACCCGGTGGACACCGTCCTGGGGTCGATCACCGACCGCGAGGCCCTGGAGCGCGCGCTGCACTCCTGCGACGCCGTCGCCCACCTGGCGGCGGTCGCGGACGTCAACGACGTCCACGCCGAGCCCGAGGACGCCGAGCGGGTCAACGCCCGCGGGACTGTGGCGGTGCTCGAGGCGGCGCGCCGCGCGGGGGTCAAGCGGATCGTCTACGCCAGCACGATCTGGGTCTACTCCGACTGCGAGCCCGAAGCGGTGGACGAAGAGACGCTGCTGCCGCCGCCGAGCCACCTCTACACCAGCACGAAGCTCGCCGGGGAGCTGTACTGCAAGGCCTACCAGGAGCTCTACGGGATCGATTACACGATCCTGCGCTTCGGGATTCCGTATGGCCCACGTGCCCGCGAGGCGGCCGTGATCCCCGCGTTCGTCAACAAGGCCTTCAAGGGCGAGGCGCTGACGCTGGCCGGCGACGGCAGCCAGTCTCGCCGGTTCGTCTACGTCGAGGATCTCGCCGACGGGGTCGCGCTCGGTCTGAATGAGATGGCCAGCAACCGTGTCTACAACCTCGCCAGCGACGAGAACGTCACGATCAAGCAAATCGCCGAGACGGTCAAGGAGCTGATCGGCAACGTCGAGATCGTGCACACCCCCGCTCGTCCGGGCGACTTCGGCGGCAAGGTGGTGAGCAGCGAGCGGAGCCGGCTGGAGCTCGGTTGGACCGCTGCCACGCCGTTCACCGAGGGAGTCGGCCGCTACGTGCAATGGCGCCGTGACCAGGCCGCCAAGGCGGCCGAGGAGGAGGCCGAGGTGGTGATCCCCGCGGGCGAGCCCGACGCCGAGGCAGGCCCGCGCAAGGTCCTGATCATCTCCGCCGACATCGGCGAGGGCCACGACCTGCCGGCGCGCGCGGTGGCGCGGGAGTTCAAGGACGAGGATCCTGATGCGCTCGTCTCGATCGTCAACGGGTTGCCCGCGATGGGCCCGGTACTGACCAAGGTGCTGCGTGAGAACTCGGCCTTCATGTTCCGTTGGCTGCCGCGGCTCTTCGACCTGCAGTACATGCTCTTCATGTACTTCGCGCCGACCCGCTGGCTGGCTCGGCGCCTGCTGACGGGGCTCGGTCGTCGCGGCCTCATGCGGATGATCGGCGCCCACAACCCGGACGTGATCGTCTCCACCTATCCCGGAGTCACCTGCGTGCTCGGCGAGCTCCGCCGCACCGGCCGGCTGAAGGTGCCGTGCTACTCCTCCATCACCGACCTGGCCGGCCTGCAGTTCTGGGCTCATCCGGGGATCGACCTGCACTTCGTGACCCATCCGGAGTCGATGGAGGAGGTCGAGCAGATCGCCGGCCCGGGCAGCGTCAGGTGGTCCAAGCCGCCCACGTCTCCCGCTTTCCTGGCGGCCCGCTCGCGTGCCGACGCGCGACGCGCGCTCGGTCTTCCCGCCGAGGCCAAGGTGATCGCCGTCTCCGGCGGTGGCTGGGGTGTCGGCGACCTGCTGGGCGCTACCCGGGTGGCGCTGGCCTCGCACCCGGACGCGATCGTGCTCTGCCTCTGCGGGCGCAACGACAGGCTCCGCGCCCGCGTAGCGAAACGCTTTGGCGACGAGCCGCGGCTGCGGCTGATGGGCTTCACCGACCGCATGGGTGATGTGCTCGCCGCCGCTGACGCGCTCGTTCACTCCAGCGCCGGCCTCACGGTGCTCGAGGCGATCATCCGTGGCTGCCCGACCGTGTCCTACGGCTTCGGCGTCGGCCACGTGCGGGCCAGCAACCGCGCGTTGAAGCGGTTCGGCCTGGCGGAGGTGGCGGGCTCTCAGCGGGAGCTCGTGCCTGCACTGGCGCGAGCGCTGGAGCAGCAGCCCGGGCCCAACCCGTCCTTCGCGCGGCGGCCTCCGACGGCGTCGCTGATCCTCTCCGACGAGCGTCGCAGCTCCCCCCTGCCGGCCTGGCGGCTGCGCACCGCGCGCGCGGTGGCCAGCGCCGTCGTGGTGGTGGCACTGCTCAGCTGGACGCTCACCACCGGCACCTCCTACAAGCTGGTCTCCCACTTCGTGCACATGCGGGCGATCACCACCGTGGCCACCGACCGCCCGGAGGTCGGGGTGCTGGTCGACGTCCCCGGCACCGACGTGCCCGGCCTGGCCGACACGCTCTCGGCCCGCGGCATGCACGCCTCCTTCGCGGTCGGCCAGCCCTACTCGCCCACCGACGCGAGGGTCGCCGGCGACGGGGACCAGGCGGTGCCGCGCCTGCCCGGCGGTGGTCTCGTGCGCTGGCTGCACACCCGCGGACAGCTGCACCACCTCCTGCACGCGACGCGCACTGATCGCCACTTCCTCTATGCCTCCAGCGGCCCGAGCGTCGGCCAGTGGTGGCTGGCCCACCACGCCGGAGGTCGGCTGGTGGCCGGCGCCGTGCGGCTCGACGCCGGGGACCGGGTCGGTGAGCTCTATCCCGGTGAGGTGATCGAGGTCACCGCCTCGCGCAGAGGTGATGCCCTGGCCCTACTGCAGGACCTGCGCGTGAGGCTCCAGGCGGACCATCTCTCCTCCGTGCCCGTCGGCCGGCTGATGCGTGATGCCGGCGGGTCCTCGGCGTAGTCAAGCCGCGGCTGCGCGCGGATTGCGCAGCGGCTTCAGCGTCGGCTCGATCTGAGCGCGCAGATGCTCGAACTGCGGGGTCAGGGACAGCTTCTCGCCGAGGTGCGCTAGCGGCTCGTCGACGGTGAAGCCCGGGCCGAGGGTGGCGATCTCAAACAGCACCCCCGAGGGCTCGCGGAAGTACACCGAGCGGAAGTAGTGCCGGTCGATCACCGGTGTCGCGCGGGCGCCCGCCGCGGTCACGGCCTGCTGCCACTGCGCGATCTCCTCCGGGGCCGTTGCCCACGCGACGTGGTGGACGGTGCCGGCCCCCGGCCGCGGTTGCTCCTCCGGGGCATGATCGAAGACGTAGAGGCCGCCCCGGCGCCTCCCTCGGACCTCGTAGCTCGTCCCCTCCCGGGGCGTGAACCCCAGCGTCTGCTCCAGCAGCCCGCGGCTGCGGGTCGGCTCGGAGGTGTAGGCCCGCACCGCCTCAAAGCCCTGCAGCGCCAGTTCGGCGGGGATCTCCGGGTGACGGGCGATCAGTGGCTCGTCTGGCGAGCGCACGACCGCCAGCTCGTGCTCGAGTCCCTCTGGGTCACGGAAGCGCAGCGAGGCCTCGGTCCTCACCGGGTCATGGGCCACGAGGCGCTGCTCCCAGAACGCCAGCGCCTCGGCGCTCGCCAATCGCCACACGATTCGGTGGACCATCCCGGCTCCGGGTCGACCCCGCGGGAGGCCCGGGTATTCGAAGAAGGTGATGTCCGATCCGGGGTCGCCCACCTCGTCGGCGTAGAACAGGTGGTAGACGGAGGTCTGGTCCTGGTTGACCGACTTCTTGACCAGCCGCAGCCCCAGCTGGCCGGCGTAGAAGTCGACGTTGCGCTGGGCATCGGCGGTGATGGCCGTGATGTGGTGGATGCCTTCGAGCTTCATCTGCTCGCCTTGATCGACGCCGCCCGCCCTCCCGGCAGGAAGTGTGCCCTCCGGCCCGCTTACCAGTGCACGCCGCGCGTCGCCCGGGCGAAGGCCCGCTGCTCCGGCGTCGGCTGCTCGATCTCCTGGGGCTTGTCCCCGCCCTCGGGAAACAGCTTGTAGGCGCGGTTGACAACGAGGTCCTGGGCTCCAGGCGCGATCGCGTAGGTCAGCTGGCCGAGGTTGCCCAGCGCGGTGGCGACGCGCTTGGGTCGCTTGCGGATGGCGTCGCAGATCATCTCGGCGGCCTCCTCCGGGCTGAGCGTGGGGAAGCGGTCGTAGATCTTGGTCGGCGCGATCATCGGGGTGCGCACCAGCGGCATGTAGATCGTGGTCATGTGCACGCCGTCGTTGATCACCTCCGGCCCGATCGAGCGTGAGAACGCATCCAGCGCCGCCTTGGACGCCACATAGGCCGAGAAGCGGGGCGTGTTCATCTGCAGCCCGATCGTCGAGATGTTGACGATGTGGCCCGAGCCCTCCGCGCGCATCACCGGAAGCAGCTTCAGGATCAGCTTCACGGGCGCGAAGTAGTTGAGCTGCATCGTCCGCTCGTAGTCGTGGAAGCGCTCGTAGGCCCGGTGGACCGACCTGCGGATCGACTTGCCCGCGTTGTTGACCAGGATGTCGACGTGGCCGTGCTGCTCCAGCACCTCCGCGGCCATCCGGTCGATGTCGTCGGTGTCGCTGAGGTCGCAGGCGTGCACGTGGGCGACGCCGCCGTGGGCCTCCACCTCGCGTGCCACCTCCTGAAGCTTCTCCTGCGTGCGCGCGACGAGCAGCACCGTTCCGCCCGCTCTGCCGATCTCCAGCGCGGTGGACTTGCCGATCCCCTGCGAGGCGCCGGTGATGAGCGTGTTGCGCTCCTCTACGACGCTGGAGAGCGACTGTGCCAGCACGCCGCCGGCGGCCGGGATCCGCTGACCGAAGGCCCGCAGGGTCTGGGCGCCCATGACAGCGATGTCGGTGATGCTTGGTGGCATCTGCCCTCACCGTACACCAGGGCGCCTGCGCGCGAAGACGGAGGTATTCCGTCTCCCCCTCATGCGAACATGCGTTCGATCATGACCCTCGTCGTTGGCGCCCTCATCGCTCGGTTCCAGCTCACGGTTGCCGCAGGCGCGCGAGCGGGCCTGCTGCAGGCTCCGGCGGCGCTGGCTCCCGAGCCGGGCGGAGCGCAGCAGGTGGGGGAGGTCTCGCCGGCCGCGGAGGCGTTCGGGGTCCATGAGGGGATGCGCCTGGGCGAGGCGCTGGCACGCTGCCCACGGCTGATGCTGGTGCCATCCGACCCCGCCGGAGTCGCGGACTTCTGGGAGCGGCTGCTCGTGCGCCTGGAGTCGATCGGGGCGGCGGTCGAGCCCGAGCGGCCCGGCCTCGTGTGCTTCGACGCCTCGGGTCTGCTCCGCTTGCACGGGGGTCTCGACGGGGTGCTGGCGGCGGCTCGGCGCACACTGCGCACGCCGGTGCGCTTCGGCGTGGCCTCCTCTCGCTTTGCCGCGGTGGCGGCGGCGAGCAGGGCGCGGGTGCGACGCGCGGAGATCGTCCCGGGCGCCACTGCCGGGCTGGGCGCTCGCAGAAGCAGTTCCCGTGAGAGCGCGCGAGCCGGGGCGCGGGCGTACCTGGCCTCGATGCCGGTGGCGCTGCTGCGGGTCCGTCCGGCGCTGACCGGGCTGCCCGAGGCGCTCGAGCGCCTCGGGGTGAGGACGCTGGGGGAGCTGGCGGCGCTGCCTCCGGAGGCGCTGGCCGATCGCTTCGGTCCCGCCGGGCTGCAGGCGCGGGAGCTCGCCGACGGCGGCGACGGCGAGCTGAGGCCACGCCCGCCCGTCGAGCTCTGCAGGGAGGAGCTACAGCTGCCCGAGGCGAGCTCCGGCACTCAGCTCGAGCGAGCGCTGGGCCTGCTGATCGACCGGCTGCTGGCTCGGCGCGAGCGTCGCGGCCGGACGCTGCGCGCAGTCGTGATCTCGGCCGTGCTCGTCGAAGGCGGTGGAACCTGGCGTGAGCAGGTCAGCTTCCGCGAGGCGCTTGCCGATCCCGTGCGAATGCGGCTGGCGTTGGTGCAGCGGTTGACGGTGATTCCCGCTCCCGCTGAGCGACTCCGGCTCGCCGTCGAGCGCTTCGGCCCTGCGGCCAGCGATCAGCGCGCCCTGCTGGACGATCCCGCCGCCGCTCGCAGGGCC
Organism: Actinomycetota bacterium; assembly: GCA_030946085.1. Taxonomy (GTDB): domain Bacteria; phylum Actinomycetota; class Thermoleophilia; order Solirubrobacterales; family Solirubrobacteraceae; genus Palsa-465. The sequence goes on along the minus strand of JALYYW010000173.1, from coordinate 3,575 downwards.
CGGCTGCGGGAGGCGATCGGTCAGGTGCGGGCGGCGGCGGGAGCAGATGCGGCGCTGCGGGTGCTGGAAGTGGATCCGGGCTCCCGCTTTCCGGAGCGGCGAGCGGTCCTGACCCCGTTCGAGGGCTAGTGCACCGTCCGGCAATCAGGGCACATGTAGAGGTGATCCGGTGAGCGGACCCCGGCGACTGGCGGTGCCGCGGCCGGTGGCGGTGAAGTGCATCGAGGAGGGAGCCCCGTCGCTCGTCGACGGCCGGGAGGTGGATGCGGTGCGGGAGTCCTGGCTGATCGAGGATCGCTGGTGGACCGAGCGCCCGCTGCGCCGGCGCTACTGGGAGATCGTCACCACCTGCGGTCGTGACGAGATCGTCTTCCACGATCTGGAGGGGGGCAGGTGGTGGCGGCAGCGCTGAGCGGCTCGTGGCACACTCGCCTCGTGGCGCCAGACGCCGCAGCGCCGCATGATCGAGCTCATCGCCCTTGCCGGCTTGGTGACCGCCGGTTCACTGCTATGTGGTCGCGCGCTGGCCCGGCTCTGTGGATCACCCGCCTGGAGCCCTGCGGCGCCGGCGGTCGGCTTTGCTCTGTTGCTGATCGTCAGCACCCTGAGCATCGGCCTCCCTGGTGGAGGATCTGCGTCTGCGGGAGCCGTGGTCGTCCTCGTGATCGGCTCGGGAGCCATCCTTCTCGGGCGCAGGCCGAAGCGCCCTCGCCTGTGGGCCCTGACAGCGGGCCTGGTAGCCGCGGCCGCGGCGGTGATTCCCTTCGCGGCCAGCGGCCGGGTGGGGATCCTGGGAGCGGGGACCAACGACGACATGGCCGAGCACCTTCTCGCTGCCTGGGCGCTCCAGGGCCATCTCGCCGCCTCCGCCAGCAAGCTCGTCGCCTCCGGCTATCCCGTTGGCCCCCACTCGCTGGCCGCCGCGCTGGCCCAGCTCACCGGCATCTCGCTCGAACGTACGTTCACGGGCGTGGTCATCGCCGTGCCGGTGCTCATGGCCCTGACCGCCGGGGAGCTGATGCCACGTGGCCGAGCCCTCCTCGGGGGTGGCGCGTCCGCAGCGGTCGGGTTGTGCTACCTCCAATCCGCGTGGCTGGCCCAGGGCGCGTTCAAGGAGCCCATCGAAGCTCTGATGCTGCTCGGTCTGCTGGTCTGCCTGACCAACATGGAGCGCCTCGGGGCGCCCGCAGGACGCCAGCTGTTGATCGCAGCCGCAATCGTGATCGCCGGCTCGGTGTACGTGTACAGCTACGAAGGCCTCGCCTGGCCGCTGGGCACGATCCTGCTCTGGGCGCTGGCCCGGCGCCTTCTCGCCCCCGGTGCTGCTGGCGTCGACTCCGCTGCCGGCAACACCCACCTCAGCGACACCGGCACCAGCCTCCGGGGGTGGCCATGGCGCTCGATCGCGCTCGCCTGTGGAGCGCTCCTGCTGCTGATCGTGCCTCAGATCGCCCGCATGATCACGTTCGCGCACTCGGGCTACGCCCAAGAAGGCGTGCAGGTCAACGGCGACCTGCTTCGCCCGCTTCCCCTGCTCGAGGCAGGCGGCATCTGGCCCGCCAGCGACTTCCGCTTCGCGATCGCCCCCCGCTCGATCGGCGTTCTCCTCGCCGCATGCACGGCTCCTGCTCTGCTGCTGGCGGTGCTGCGCTGTGAGCGCCGGGGCGAGCTGGCGCTGCCGGCCGCGCTTGCCGTCGCCGGGGGAATGTGGGGCCTGAGTAGCCTGGGCAGCCCGTACACGAACGCCAAGAGCCTCGCGATCCTCGCTCCGCTCGTCACTCTGCTGCTCGCTCGCGAGATGCTGCTGATGCTGCGCCAGCGGCCCGGGACGAAGCTCTCGATCGTCTTCGCTGCCGCTCCGTTCGTGCTGCTGGCTGCGGGCGCCTACTCGGACTTGAAGGTCCTCCGCGACGCTCCGGTAGGCCCTGCTGGCCATGCCTCGGAGCTCGCGAGCCTCGCGCCGCTGATCGGACACCGGCCGACCCTGGTGCTAGGCGCCGACGACACGATCCACTGGGAGCTGCGCGGCATCGACATCCAGACGCCGCCGTGGCCGCTCTACACCACGAAGGTGGTTCCACTACGACGCACCAAGGCGCGCCAGGACGACCTCTCCCTGTACCACGGAGGCGATCGTGTCCTCACCACCAATCGGTTCTCCGGCCTGGGGCTCGGGTTCGACTTCGACTCGGTTCCGACCCAAACCCTGGACCGATTCACCTTCGTGATCCTGCCGCGATCGACCTACAGCAGCACCCCGCCGCCGAACTGGCGGCTCGTCAAGGCCACTTCCTCCTACGGCCTCTGGCGACGGTACGGCCTCACCCCGCCACACCAGACGCTGACCGAGGTCGACAATCCCGGCGCGGTCCTCGACTGCCGGACCACCGCGGGGCGCCGCATCGCGCGCGGGTCGGGATTGGCCATGACCAGACCGGCGCCGGTGATCGGGGACCGGTGGTGGTGGAGGGGCAAGGTCGGCTACGCCGGACAATCGGCGCAAATGACGCTGTTCCTGACCCGAGGCAGCTGGGACATCTCTCTCCAGTACGCCAGCGTCGTCCCGGTGACGCTGACCGCGCCGGGCACGACGTACGTGCTCCCCGCGAACCTTCAGCCGCTCGGCGCCTATTGGTCAGCCGGGTATGTGGTCGTGCAGAGAACCCAGCCGGTGAGGTTCGTGCTGCACTACCAGCCGCTGCCTCTGCTCGGGCGGCTGCTCGGCAGCACCGGCCAGACACGACCACCAACGCCAACCGGGTTGGTGGCGCGAGGGCGGCTGGTAGCCAGTCGAGCCCCAGTGCAGGATCGAACGATCCCGCTCCACCGGGCCTGCGGCCGCTACGTCGACTGGTACACGACCCCGCTTCGGGCCCGCCAGAGGTAGTCAGGCATTGCCAGGGTGTCTCTAGACTCCGCCCGGATGAGCGGCGTCCAGCTCCCCGTTGACCTCGGCCCGTCCGCCGTGGGAACCTGGAGCGGCGGGCGCTTCATGCGCTTCGGGCAGCCTTTGGAGGACGAGCGCTTTCTGGCGCTGATCGCCCCTGATGAGAGGATCCGGACCGTGATCACCGCCGATGTCTACGGCGAGGGCCAGGCCGACGAGATGCTCGGCCGCGCGCTCGCCGGCGGCGATCGGGAGGGGATCTGCATCGTCGGGGCCGTCGGCCACGACTTCTATCGCGGGCAGCGGGACGGGCCCAAGGGGTTTCCGCGCTTCACCGACCCCGCGCTGCGCGCCGAATCTGACTTCGGCGACTACCTGCAGATGGCCACCGAGCGGAGCCTGCAGCGCTGCGGGATCGACAGCTTCGATCTCCTGCTGCTGCACAACCCCGACCGGATCGGCTACACCAGCGAGGCGGTGTGGCGGGGCATGGCGGCGCTGCGCGAGCACGGCCTGACGCGGGCGATCGGCGTCGCGCCGGGACCCGCCAATGGCTTCACGCTGGACCTGATCGACTGCCTGGAGCGATACGGGGAGCTCCTGGACTGGGCCATGATCATCCTCAACCCACTCGAGCCGTGGCCCGGCGAGCTGTGCCTGCAAGCCGCCGCCACCGCCGGCGTGCGGG
>JALYYW010000171.1 GCA_030946085.1 Actinomycetota bacterium | reverse complement strand
GCGTAGTCCACCACGACCGCGAACTCCTGACCCTCCTCCACGGTCTGGAAGCGGCCGGGAACCTGACCGGCGGTGCCGATCGCCTCGGCGCACGTCTGCGCGGAGACCCCGAGCTCCCGCGCGGTGGCGAAGGCGCCGAGGACGTTGAGGACGTTGAAGTGACCGGTGAGCGGGGAATGCACCTCCAGCTCCCCATCCGCCGCTCGGATGGCAAAGCTGGAGCCGCCAAGGCCGGTGCGCAGGTCGCGCGCCTGGTAGTCGGCCGGCGCCTGCAGCGCGAAGGTCACCGCCGCCGGCACCTCCCGCGCAAGCCTCGCCCCGTAGCGGTCGTCGACGTTGATGACCGCACGCCTCGGCCCGAGGTCCGTGAACAGGCGGCGCTTGGCGCGGAAGTAGTCCTCCATCGTGGGATGGAAGTCGAGATGGTCCTGGGTCAGATTGGTGAAGATCGCCGCCGCGAAGTGGATCGCGTCGGCGCGGTGGAGCTCCAGTGCGTGCGAGGAGACCTCCATCGTCACGGCACGATCCCCGGCGCAAAGCATGCTCCGGAACGTCCGCTGGAGGTCGACCGCTTCCGGGGTGGTGCGCTGCACCTCGTGCTCCCGCTCGCCGATCACCGACTTCACGGTGCCCAGCAGCCCCGTTTGCACGCCCCCCGCCTCCAGCAGCGCGCGCACCAGGAACGCGGTGGTCGTCTTACCGTTGGTGCCGGTCACGCCGACGGTCTGCAGCTCCCGGGTGGGATCCCCGTAGAAGGCCGCGGCCGCCGGGGCCATCGCCCCCCGCGAGGACTCCACCCGTATCTGCGGAACGCCGAGCTCCTCCAGCTCCCGCTCCACCACCAGCGCCGCCGCACCCTGGGACACGGCCTGGGCCGCGAACTCGTGGCCGTCCCGGGTGAAGCCCGGCACGCAGAAGAACAGCGTCCCCCTGGTGACCTGGCGGGCGTCGTAGGCGAGCTGCGAGATCTGGACTTCGGCACTCGCCCCCGGTACACCGGGAAGGAGCTCGCCCAATCGCATGGTGGGCAGCCTACTTCTGGCGACGGCAGGCACCGGGAGGGCCGACCGCCGCCCGCTCACGGCCAGTCGATGCGCGCTGCGAGCTCCGCCGGTGCAAGCTCCATCAGCCCGCTGCGCTCGACGGGGCGGTACTCCCCGGCCTCCAGCGCCAGCCAGTGGAGCTGACGCTCCTGGGGATCGACGATCAGCACCTCCTCGACGTGGTGGGCCGCGTAATAGGGCAGCTTCTCCCAGCTCTCGTCGCCTGGCGAGACGATCTCCACCACCAGTGCCGCAGTCGCGTGCCACACCCCACGCAGGCGCTGGCGGTGGATGCCGCCGTCAGGGATGCGGTAGTCGAACTCGGACTCCCCGAGGTTGAACTCGGACATCGTTGTGAACAAGCCGGCGGTCCGGGCCACGACGCCCAGCAGCTCGGCCAGCTGCTGGGACAGGTCCGCGTGCTCTCCTCTGGGGGCCGGCGCCATGTGCAGCACACCCTCCCACACCTCGTCGAAGCGATCGGCTCCGGCGCGGCGGCGACGCTCCAGCAGCTCATTGAAGCCGGAGGTGTCGGGGTCGAGTACGAACGTCTGCATCATTCACGTAGAGCGTACCGCCCGTTCACGCGCTGCCGAAACCCTGCCTGACTTTGACGCTCCAAAGCCGACGGCGTCAGATTCGCCCCAGGAGCAGCAGGATCAGCAGGATCAGGGCGATCACTCCGACCACGCCGCCGACGACGGCGACCTTGAGCAGGAACAGGGCGATCGCGACGACGATCAACAGGCCAACGATTCCTCTAACCATGGGTTCTCCCTCTTGTTGTTGTGTGCCCTTTCATCGTAAGTGTGATCACAAGGGCGGACGGGAAGGTCCACGCTGCGACGCGCGCTGCTGCAGCGCCGCCAGGTCGAGCTCGCCGCGGTAGAACGCGCTCACGCCATAGAAGACGGCAGCGCCGATGAGGCACAGCACTGCGTCGCCGAAATCGAGCGCCGCCCAAGCGGCGACGAACAAGAAGCCCAGCAGGGCTGCGAACTGTGGGGGGTTCATGCCAGTTCCCTTTTCGTTTGGCGGTCATAGCCGGTCAACGTAACGTTGACCGGCAGGTCTGGAAGTTGATGACGGTCGAGGTCGGCGTTGACGCGTCGGCGAACGTCGCTGAGCGTGTCGGCGGCGATGGCGGCGCGGCGGATGCCGATATCGACATCGAGGTGCTGATCGCCGAGCCGTCCAGCCGCCGCTGTGACATTGGGGTTGCCGCGGGCGGCCACCTCGGCGACGCGTTCGAACGCGCGGGGCTTCACAACGGTCCGGCCGAGCTCCCGCTCGCCGACGGCCACCTCACCGCGGGCGAGATAGGGTCGCGGGAGCTGCTTGAGGGCGAGGAGGATGAAGAGCAGGAACGCGATGAAGCCGGCGATCCCGGCGATCAGCCTCACGGCGGTGCTGAAGTCGCTCTGCTTGAGGTTCATGACGTCGTGGTACAGCGTGCGGTAGGCGCTGATCGAATTTACGGTGTGCGGGGAGACCTTGACCGCCAGCAGCACCACCATCAGCCCGTACCACAGCAACGCCAGCGCGAGCACGAGCGTGAGCGCGCGCACGATGTAGGCCGGCAGCGGCGTGCGAAGGTTGATCCGCTGGCGGATCACAGCACGCGCTCCCCGGGCTCACCCAGCCGCACGCGAACGCGCGGCTTGAGGTGAAACGGCTCGCTGATCGGCTCCAGGCGCCCTTTCAGCTCGTTCTGCACCTCACGCGGGTCGCTGGTTGCCGGGCGCGAGGCGGTCACCTTGAGGCGTCCGCGCCGCCCGCGCCTGGAGAGCGACAGCTTGGGTCGCTTGACGCCGGATGCGTCAGTGGCCTGCTCGGCCAGCGCCCGGGCCATATCCCGGAGCGTTCCCGGCCGGGCGGCCAGGGTGCCGTTGTCGGCGTCGTGCTCCAGCACAGCAAGGCGCTGCCTGCGAGACCCGAGCGTGCCGCGCACCAATAGGCATCCGATCAGCATCGCGCCGAGCCCGCAGAGCAGCGCCAGGGCCGCGGTCGGTCCGTGCGCGGCGATCTGGTCGAGGAAGTGCCCTACGTGGCGACGGATGCCCGGCAGGCCGAGCAGCCGGTCTGGCCGCACCGAACCCAGACTGATGAACGCGTCCAGGCAGTACAGCGCGATCCCCAGCCCGAGCAGCGCCAGCGCCAGCATCCAGATCATCCCCACCAGCCGGGCGAGAGCCTTCAGCAGCAACATCACTGCTCCCCCGCCTCAGCTAGTGCGGCCACGTGCACCCCGATGCTCTCCAGGGGAATCCCGGCCCGGGCCGCCGCGTCCGTGACCGCGGCCCTGACCCGCGCGCCGAGCTCCGGAAGGGAAACCAGCTCGCACACCAGCCGCAGTGTCACCTCGTAGCCGCCGTCCTGGGTGACCACGCACCTCACTCCCTCCAGACGCTCACCTCCACCGGCGGTGAGGAACAGGCCCGCCGGCCCGGAATCGGTCCCGGCCACACCCGTCACGCGCAGCGCTGCCTGCCGTGCCAGGCGGGCCAGGCGAACACGCTCTGACCCGCCTGGCGCCGGTCGACTCGGGGAGATGTCGGCTGATTGGCTGCTCATCGACGGCATTGGCGCGGGCGCGGGCCTACCTCCGGCTGGCGTCGTCGTCCTGATCGTCACCGGGCAGGTACAGGTCGTTGACGGCGACGTTGACCTCGGTGACCCGAAGCCCGCAGATGCCCTCGATCCGCCGGATCACGTTGTCGCGTATCTGCTGGGCGACCCGCGGGATCGACTCACCGTACTCGACCACAACGGTGAGGTCGACCGCTGCTTCCTTCTCACCGACCTCGACGGAGACCCCCTGGGTGGTGCTGTCGCCCCCCGGCAGCCGCTGCGTGACCGCGCCCAGAGCGCGGGCGACCCCGCCGCCGAGCTGGTGCACGCCGCCGACCTCGCGGGCCGCGATGCCCGCAACCTTGGTCACCACCGGGTCAGCGATCGTCGTCTGCCCCTTTTCGGTCTGAAGGCGGCCCGGCTGCTCGTCTTGACGCGCCGGGCCCCCCTGCTGTGTCGATGCATCTGCCATCTGCTTGCTCCGTTCTGGTGTTGTGGCCAAGAATTTTGGGACTTCACGCGCGGGCGGCGGTGAACCGCTGGTGTGCTACCGCTCGCGGGGGTGCTCTGCGCCTTCGGTCTCGATCTGCTCCTTGCGCACCTGCTCAGACACCTCGCGCTCTTCGTTGAACGTCTCCTTGCCCAGCCGGACGCGCTCCTTGGGTACGAGGCGCTTCTCCACCACGGGCTCCTCCTCGTGGAGCACGACCTCGTGCTCCTGCTCGGAGATCTCCGGACCGCCGAGCGCCTGGTCACGGTTCTCGTCGGTGATCGGCTCGCGCTCCAGGCGGACCTCCTCGCGCTGAACCGGAACGGTCCTCTGCACCTGCTCGGTGACCACGTACTTACGCAGTCGCGCGCGCCCGGTCTCCCGCTCTGTCGTGCCGACTCGCAGCTCCTCCTCGGAGCGGGTCATCGCCTCGTCGCTCCTCGGAGCGCCCTCGCCCTGACTGCCGGTGCCGGCCCCGGCAGGAGCGCCCTCCCCGGCGGGTGCTCCCTGCGCGGTGACCGATCCTTCCTCGGTGTAGGGGACGCCGTAGTGCTCAAACAGCCGTGTCTCTTCCTGCTCGCTGAGCTCCCCGTCGGGGTCCACGCCTGGGGCGTCCTTGACCTGGTCCTTGGTCACCTGCGCGCGAACGTTCTCCCCGTCCGGCGAGGCTCCAGCCAGCGGCACGAAATGGGACTTCGTGCCGAACAGGCCGGACTTGACGGTGGCCCATTCGGCCTTCCCGGTCTCGGGGTCCTCGTAGATGTCGCTGATCTCGCCGATCTTCTCGCCGTCGCCACCGACGATCGTGCGGCCGGTAGTGCCACGCTTCTTCAGACGGGGGTGGCTGCGATCTGGTTACAAGAATCTGGCGTCTTCCGGTGGTCTTGTAACCCAGGGCGAGGTGCGACCGTCTTAGAGGTCAGAACCCGTACCGCGTCACCCACGAGAAGGGGCGGTCCGACGTGATTGCTGTAATCGAACCGGCCCGCGCCATGCACGCACTGGCCGAAATGGACGCTTCCAACGTGGACCCAGACCAGCCGCTGATCGACCTCACCCTGAGGGGTGAGCTGCACGCCTTCGAGCAGCTCGTAGAACGCCACCGCGACGTCGTCTTTCGCGTTGCCGCCCGGATCGTCGGGCCGGACGACGCCGAGGACGTCAGCCAGGACGCGTTTCTGCGGGCATATCATCGATTGGACCGCTTCAAGGCCACGGCGCCATTTCGCAGCTGGCTGCTGCAGATCGCCCAGAACGCTGCGCTGGATACGCTGGCCCGCAGGCAACGCCGCTCCGTCGAGATGGCTCAGGAGCCCGATAGCTCCCCGGACCCCGACCCGGGACGCCAACCCGTCTCAGAGCTCGAGCGCCGCGAGCGCCGGCAACGACTGGAGCTCAAGCTCCGCCTGCTGCGCCCTGACTACCGCAGCCTGCTGGTGCTCCGAGACGTCGAAGAGCTGCCCTACGAAGAGATCGCCCAGGTGCTCGAAGTGCCCCTGGGGACAGTCAAAGGAAGACTGCACCGCGCGCGCGCAGAGCTGATCGAAGTGCTGCGCAACAACACCTACGACTGGGAACTGCCCGTATGAACGGATCCAGAGACGACCGCGAGGAAACCACCGCCGCCGAGCAGCGGCTGGGCGAGCATCTGCAGCTCCTGCGCACGGACGCCCCGCAGGCCCCGGCACTGATCGTCGGGCGGGTGATCCGCTCGGCCCGGTGGCAGCGCGCGGTCCGCCGCCCACTCCTGGCGATCGGCGGTCTCACCGCGACCGTCGGCCACGCCCTCCGCCTCCTCCTCAAGCCCCCCGCCGGCCACTCATGACGGTGCTCGCCTCCTCGGTCCTCGGTCAGTCGGGCCAGGCGGTCGGGAGCTTCCTCCCCCGGCTCGGGGGCGCGCTGGCGCTGCTGATCATCGGGCTGCTGCTCGTCCGCCTGCTGAGCCGCCTGGTCGTCAAAGCGCTTCAGGGCTTGAATCTCGACGATCTGGCCGAGCGCGCCGGCGTCAACCGGGTCCTGGAGCGGGCGGGGCTGGGCAGCTCGCTGGCGGAGCTGACCGGACGCGCCGTCCGAATCGCCGCCAGCGTCGTGGTCATCTTCGCGGCGCTGTCGCTGCTCGGCCTGCAGTTCCTCAGCCAGTCGCTGAACCAGGGCGTGCTGCTCCTCCCCAAGCTCCTACTCGCCGCCGCGCTGGTGCTCGCCGGGGTGGTGCTCGCCGGGGTGGCCCGCGAGCGCGTCGACCGCCTCACCTACCAGCTCGACCTTCCCGTCCCGCTCGGAGGCGTCGCCCAAGCCACCGTCCTGGCGGTCTCCGGGATCATCGCCGCCTCTCAGATCGGCGTCCCGACGCTCGTCCTGCTGATCCTGATCGCGATCCTCCTCAGCGGGGCCGCCGCCACCCTGGCCTTGGCCTTCGGGCTCGGGGGTCGTGACGCCGCCCGGGCACTCAGCGCCGGGCGCTACCTGCGCCACGACTACGAGGTGGGCCAGGAGATCGGCTTCGATGAGGTGCGGGGCCGCATCGTCGCGATCGAGAACATCAGCACCATCGTCGACACCGAGGACGGCCGCTCCGTGCGCGTGCCCAACCACCTGCTCATGCAGACCGTCGTGACCGTGTACGCCCCCCGAGGTCACCGGCAAGCTGAGAACGTGGCGTGACCGCGGGCTGCCCTGTCGCCTATCCGCTCCCGAACCCCCTCCCTCGTCCGTTCAGCTCCCGGCGCTCGATCACCCGGTCAACCAGGCCGTAGGCCACCGCCTCCTCGCCGGTGAAGTAGCGATCCCGATCCATGTCCGCGTGGACCCGCTCCAGCGACTGCCCGGTGTGCTTGGCGTAGATCTCGTCGACCCGCGCCCGCAGCGCCAGCACCTCCCGCGCGTGGATCTCGATGTCGCTGGTCTGGCCCTGGTAGCCGCCTGAGGGCTGGTGGATCAGGATCCGACTGCTGGGCAGGGCGAGGCGCTTGCCCGGCGCCCCGGCGCTCAGCAGCAGCGAGCCCATCGACATCGCCACCCCGTAGCAGATGGTCTGAACGTCGGGCTTGATGAACTGCATGGCGTCGTAGATCGCCAGGCCGCCGTAGACCGAGCCGCCGGGAGAGTTGATGTACAGGTGAATGTCCTTGTCGGGATCGTCGGACTCCAGGTGGACGAACTGGGCCACGATGAGGTTCGCCGTCTCCTCGTCGACCTCGCCGCCGAGGAACACGACGCGATCGTTGAGCAGGCGTGAGTAGATGTCGAACGACCGCTCGCCACGCGCGGTCTGCTCGACGACCATCGGGATCAGGGGCATGGGTACCTCCGAATGTTGTGCAACGGTGTGGTTGCGCTAACGGTAGCTCATCCTGCAACTTCATGGTTGCACCTAACCTCTATGCGCGTCCGGCACGCCCCCCTTCGTGAACGGGTGGCGACTTGCATCCCGTGAGGTGTAGAGTGCAACCTCCCAGTTGCTTTCCGTTCCGGCGCACCGGACCGGTACCCGCAGGAGCTCGAATGGCCCACCGCATCGAACGCGAGATCCCGCTTCCGGCATCCCCCCGGCGCGTGTGGCAGGCGATCACCGACGCCGGTGCGCTGGAGGGATGGCTGGCCGAGGAGGTGCGGCTGGAGCTGACCCCAGGGGGCGAGGCGCGGTTCCGCGAGGGCGAGTCGGTCCGCAGCGGCTGGGTGGAGGAGGTTCTGGCCCCCGACGGCGATGCCGCCGTGGGGCAGGTAGCCGGCCGCCTGGTCTTCTGGTGGAGCCAGGATGAGGAGCCGGCCTCACGCGTGGAGCTGACGCTGATCGCGCTGGCGTCCGGCACCCGCCTGCGGGTCGTCGAAACGCGACCGCTGGAGGTGATCGACCTGGTCGGGATCCCGCTGCCGGGCGTGGGAGGGCAGACGTTCGGCCCGGCGCTCGTGGCCGCCGGTCGATGACCGGCGATTCCTCCGCCGCCGTGTTCGCCGCCCTCGGAGACCCCACGCGGCGCGGCATCCTCGCCGCCGTCGCCGGTCATCCCGCCACCGCCACCGAGCTCGCCGGGACGATGCCGATCTCCCGGCAGGCCGTGGTCAAGCACCTCGGGGCGCTGGCCGAGGCTGGGCTGGTGGAGCGCGAGCGTTCCGGGCGTGAGGTGCGCTACCGCATCAGCCCCGCACCGCTATCGGAGGCCGTCTCTTGGATGGCTGAGGTCGGCGGCCAGTGGGATCGGCGGCTGGCGAGGCTGACGCGAGCAGTCGGCTCAGCGCAGTCCGGAGTAGTTGGTCCAGTGGACTAACCTCCGATACGCTGCTCTCATGGAGCTGGAAGTCACGATCCACGAAGCCAAGACCAGCTTCTCACGGCTGGTCGGTCAAGTGCAGACAGGCGCCACGGTCGTGGTCAAGCGAGGCCGGACCCCCGTGGCGAGGCTCGCCCCCTACGCGGAGCGTGTCCCGCGCCCGCCGCGCACCCCCGGAGCCATGAAGGGACAGATCTGGATCGCCGATGACTTCGACGAGTGCCCGAGGAGCTTCAACGCGGCCTCGGCATGGTCGATTGAGACTGCTCGTCGACTCGCACGCCGTCCTCTGGTGCTGCCGACGATCCACGACTCACGAGCTCAGCCCGCGCCGCGCTGGCCGAACCGAGCAATCAGCTGCTCGTCAGCGCCGCGACCTCCTGGGCGCTCTCGATCAGGCGTGCAGCTTGTCCTACTCAGCGCTGATCCGCAGCTGACGGCGTACGGCGCCGCGACGCTCTGGTAGCCGCTACCGGGGAGAAATGCCGAGGTAGGGCACGGCCCAGCCGACGATCTTCTGAAACGCCGGCGCGGCCACCGAGCCGCCGTAGATGGCGCCCTGCGGCTCGTCGACCATCACCGCCACGAGCAGGCGCGGGTGGTTGGCGGGCACGAAGCCGATGAACGACGCGATGTACTTGCTGCTGGAGTACTGGCCGTGGACGACGACGCTGGCGGTACCGGTCTTCCCGGCCAGGTCGTAGCCGGGGATCGCCGCCCCGGAGGCGGTGCCGCCGTCGGCGAAGACGCCGCGCAGCATGGTCCGCAGCTCCGCAGCCGAGGTGGCGGAGATGATCCGCTTGCCCGGAGCGCGCTTGGTCGCCTTGCCGCCCACCGCTGCGACGACGTGCGGGGCACGCAGGGTGCCGCCGTTGGCGATGGCGGCGTAGGCGGTGGCGATCTGGATCGGGGTCACCGACTCGCCCTGTCCGATCGGGAGGTTCCCCATGGATGATCCCGAGTACTGCGAGGCATGAAGCACGATTCCGCGCTCCTCCCCCGGCAGGTCGACCCCCGTGGGGCTGCCAAAGCCGAAGCGATGAACCCAGCTGTCAAAGCGCTGGCCACCGAGCTTCATCCCGATCTCGTCCGCCCCGATGTTGCTGGAGACCCGCAGGATGTCGGCCACCGAAAGCGTCTCGTCGCCATGGACCTCGGCGTCGTGGATCTGGCGGTCGGCGACCTGGAGCACCGAGGGCACCCCGAACTGCGTCATCGGCGTGACGACCCCGTCCTCCAGGGCGCCCGCCACGGTGAAGGCCTTGAACGTCGATCCGGGCTCGTAGTTGAAGCTCACGGCACGATCCTCGTTGGCGTATGAGGGCGCCGCGGCGGGGTCGTTGGCGTTGACCCGGGGCCAGTTGGCCAGCGCGAGGACCTCACCAGTGTTGGGATCCATCGCGATTGCGGTAGCGCCGCGGGGGGAGTACTGCGCCCCGACGCCGGCCAGCACCTGCTCCACCTCGTCCTGCAACGCCGCGTCGATCGTCAGCGTCACGGCCTTGCCGGGCTGGGTCGGCCGCACGTCGTTGATCGAGATCGGCTGGCCGATGGCATCGTTGACGATCCGTCTGATTCCGTCGCGCCCGCGCAGCGCCCTGTCGTAGCGGTACTCGACGCCACTGAGGCCGCGATCGTTCCATCCGACGCTGCCGAGCACCTGGGAGGCTGCCCAGGAGCGCGGATACACGCGCCGGATCTGGGGGATCAGCGTCAGCCCGTCGATCCTCAGCTTGGCGATCGCCGCCGCTCGGTCCCCGGGAAGCAGATGAGCGAGGTAGACGAAGCCCGTGTGCGGCTTGGTCAGCAGGCTGATCAGCCTCAGCTCTGGCTTGCGCAACAACGGCGCCAGCTGCTGCGCCACGGCCTGCGGGTTCTTGATCAGGTAAGGGTCTGCGGCGACGTCGCTGGCCGACTCGCTGATGGCCAGCTCCGCGCCGTTGCGGTCGGTGATCGAGCCGCGCTCGGCGGGAAGCGTCTGCATGCTCACCTGCTGGGTGGCTGCCGCGCGCTGGAGCGGGCCGGCGCGCACGGCGCCCAGGTAGGTGGCCCGGAGGACGGCGATCCCGAGCAGGCTCAGGAAGATCAGGAACAGCAGCCCGATGCGGCGATCGATCAGGCTCAATGCGAAGACGTGCCCCCGCTGAGGGGGGCGGCGGTGGTGGCGGAGGAGGCGCCGGGCGAGCTGGTGCTGGCAGCGGTCGGGCTCTGGCTGCCGGCGGTCGGGCTCTGGCTGCCGGCGGCGGCGGCGCTGGCGGTGAGGCGCGCCAGGAAGGCCGCGGGGGCCGGTGCCTGCATGGCGCTCAGCGCCTTCTGCACC
>JALYYW010000169.1 GCA_030946085.1 Actinomycetota bacterium | reverse complement strand
CCTGGGGAGCTGCCGGTGGCTCCGTCGGCTCGGTGGGCGCCGGCTGAGGCGCCGAGCCTGTGGGCACCTCGGGGATCGCCTGCTGCGGTGCGGGCTGCTCCTGCGCGGCCGGCGGCTGCGGTGGGGGTTGCTGCGCCGGAGCGGCCTGCTGGGGGACGGCCTGCTGGGGGGCGCTCTGCGGTGCCTCCTGGACTGCGCGCTCCTCGGCTTCACGCCGGGCGCGCTCCTCAGCCTCCTGGCGGGCCTGCTCCTCGGCCTCCTGGCGGGCCTGCTCCTCGGCCTCACGCCGGGCGCGCTCCTCCTCCTCTTGGCGCTCGCGCTCCAGTCGGGCGCGCTCCTCCTCGGCCCGGAAGCTCTGATTGCCCTCGGCGACAACGCTGCCGATCGCCCCAGTCACGGCCACGCAGGAACGGATCGCGTCATCGTTGCCTGGGATCACGTAGTCGATCCCGTCGGGGTCGCAGTTTGTGTCCACCAGGCCGATGATCGGGATCCGCAGGCGCTGCGCCTCGCGCACGGCGATCACCTCGGTCTTGAGGTCGATCACGAACACTGCGTCGGGAACCCGCTGCATGTTCTTGACCCCGCCGAGGTTGGCGCGGAGCTTCTCCAGGTCGGCTTGGGCCGCCATCCGCTCCCGCGTGGGGAGCAGCTGTAGCTGGCCTTCGGTCTCATAGCGCTCGAGGTCGTGCAGGCGCTTGATCCGCAACGAGATCGTCTGGAAGTTGGTCAGCAGCCCACCGAGCCACCGGTGGTTGACGTAGGGCATGCCAGCGGCCGCAGCCGTGTCACGGACCGCGTCCCGCGCCTGCTTCTTGGTGCCGACGAACAGGACGACTCCGCCCCGCCGAGCCAGCTCGCCGCAGAAGCGCTGCGCGTTGTCCAGCAGCGCCTGGGTCTGCACCAGGTCGATGATGTAGTTGCCGTCGCGCTCGCCGAAGATGAACCGGCGCATCTTCGGGTTCCAGCGACGCGTCTGGTGGCCGAAGTGGACTCCGGCCTCCAGCAGCTCCATGATTCCGACTTGAGCCACCGTTCCTGCTCCCTTGTGAATGTTTGGACTGGCACCGTTCACCGAGCACGCGACCTCGGAGATCGAGGCAGGACCGCGGCCCGCACGAGCGGGGTTGGGGGTTGAACTGCAAAAAATAGTACGCAGGTCTCGCCGACCCGGTACTTTCTTAGTTCTAGCGGACATCGTCCTTCCCTACCTTCGGCGATGTCCGCTGCGCGGGCCGAACCTCCCTTCCCCTACCTCCGGGGGCTCGGTTCGCTTGTCCGGCGGGGCGGCTTTTGGACGGGCCGCCCCGCCGGCGCCTATCAGCCTCCTCCACTCGCCGCCTTCAGGGCCAGGGCGAGATCTTCGGGCAGCGGGGCGCGCAGGTTGAGATCCTCGCCGGTGACCGGATGGGTGAAGTCGAGCCTGCCGGCGTGCAGGAACTGCCGCGTCAACCCGTGCCGCATCGGCCCCCCGTACTGCGCGTCACCGCAGAGTGGGTGGCCGATGGCGGCCATGTGCACCCGGATCTGGTGCGTGCGGCCGGTGTCGAGCACCACGCTCAGCAGCGTCTCCCGCTTCAGCACCCGCACGATCTCGAAGTGCGTGCGGGCCTCACGCGCGTCCTGGGCCTCGATCGACATCAGCGTCCGCTCACGCGGGTGGCGCCCGATCGGGGCTTCGATCGTGCCGCGGCGCGCTTCGGGGATGCCGTCGGCGAGGGCCAGGTACTGCCGGTGCAGCCGCCGCTGCACCAGCATCGCCTTCAGCGCGCGGTGCACCTCATCGCTCTTGGCCACCACCAGCAGCCCGGAGGTCTCCCGGTCCAGGCGGTGCACGATGCCCGCCCGCCGGGGCTCCTCTCCCCCGGCGGCTCTTCCGGCCAGCGCCTGGGCCAGCGTCCCGCTGCGATGGCCGCGCGCGGGATGGACGACCACCCCGGCGGGCTTGTCGACCACGATCAGGTGCTCGTCCTCCATGACGACGGTGAACGGAGCCGCCGCACCGTGCTCGCCGTCGCGCGGAACCGGCCCTTCACGCTCCCAGATCTCGACCCGCTCCCCCGGCATCACGGCGTGGCGCTTGGCGCGCCGGAGGCCGTCGACCTGCACCCGCCCGGCCTCGATCAGATTCTGGGCCTGGGCCCGGGAGCCGAGCGGCTCCGCCAGAAAGCGGTCCAGCCGCATTCCCGCCGCGCTCGCCGGCACCTCCAGCTCCCGAGGACCGGGTTTAGGAGGACTCATCGGGACTGCCCTCCAGCACCCACAGCAGCGCCAGCACGCCGAAGGTGATGGCCACGTCAGCGAAGTTGAACGCCGGCCACAGCGGCAGCTTGATGAAGTCCGTGACGGCGCCGTGCGCCAGCCGGTCGATCACGTTGCCGATCGCGCCGCCCACCAGCAGACCGGTCGGCACCCACAGCCACGGACGCCGCGGTCGCAGCGCGAAGTACACCAGCAGCCCCGCCAGCGCCGCAAACGTGACCACCAGCACGATCGTGCCCCCTCCCGAGAGGAACCCGAAGGCGACGCCGTGATTGTGCACCTGCACCAATCTCACCCCCAGGAACACGCTGCGGCCGTCCCGGGCGGCTTGGGATGTGGCGACCGTGTGCTTGGTCAGCTGATCCAGCCCGACGGTCACCGCCAGCAGCAGCGCGGCTTTGGCAAACGCGCCCGCCCGCTCAGGCGGCGATGCCTTCGCCGGACTGACCATCACCGCCACCGGGGCTCAGCCGGAGATCAGGCTCACGACGATCGTCCGCACGACCACGAGCACGATGATCGCGACCATCGGGGTGATGTCGATCATCCCCAGCGGCGGGATGAAGCGTCGAAAGATGCGCAGGTAGGGCTCGCACAAGTCGCGCAGGAAGCCGAGCACCGCGTCGAGCGCCCGTGAGTACGCCGGCCTCATCCCGAATGAGAACAACAGGTTGAGCAGGATGTAGAGCAGGATCAGGAGGATGTAGACCTCGAACAGGGCGCTGACGTAGTTGGCCACGTCCACCCTGGAGAGGGCCGGGAGGATCATCGCCCTGACCCCAGCACAGCGTCGATCGCGTCCTGGAAGGCGGCTCGCACGCCGGCCCGCTCGAGCGCCGCAAGCCCCCGCGCGGTGGAGCCGCCGGGCGAGGTAACCTCACGGCGGATCCCGAGCGTGTCGTAGCCGCGGGCCTCCAGCAGTGCGGCGGTGCCCGACATGGTCTCGCCCACCAGCTGGGCTGCCAGCGCGGGCTTCATGCCGTGGCCGATGGCGGCGTCGACCTGGGCCTCGGCCACCAGCGCGCCGTAGGCCGGGCCCACGCCCATGACGGCGGTGGCGGTCTCCATCAGCGCCTCCGGGATCGGCTGCACGTGACCCAGGCGACTGAAGAGGGCGACCACCTGGGCGACCAGCGCGTCCTCCACCTCGGGAGCGGCGCTCAGGCACGTGACCCCCCGGCGCACCTCCACCGGCGTGTTGGGCATCAGCCGGAGCACCGGCATCCCAGGGTAGACGTGCTGGAGCGCCTTGATGCTCACTCCCCCGAGAACCGAGGCCACCGCCGGGGAGGCGGGCGCGACCTCGGAGGCGATCTGGGCGAGCTGCGCGGGCTTGTGCGCCAGCACGACCAGCTCGCAGCGCTGCGCGACCTCCGACGGCGAGTCGCAGGCCTGACCGCCCAGCTCCTGGGCCAGTGCTCGTGCCCGGCCCGAGCCCGCGTCACAGCAAAGCACGGGATCGCCCCATCCACGTGCCAGGGCGCTCGCCATGTTGCCCGCTCCGATCAGGCCGACTTGCATGGGCGGCAACGTTACAACCGCCCGGTGCTAGGACTGGTTGAAGAAGCCCTTCTCCACCAGCCGCGCGCGCTCCTCCGCCGACACCTCGACGTTGCGCGGGGTCAGCAGGAAGACCTTGTCGGCGATCCGCTGCATGCCGCCATCGAGGGCATAGGTGAGTCCGCTGGAGAAGTCGATCAGGCGCTTTGAGAGGTCCGCGTCGCTGCCCTGGAGGTTGATGATCACCGGGATGGCATCCTTGAACTTGTCGGCTACGTCCTGCACGTCGTTGAAGCTCTTGGGCGCCACGAAGTGCACCCGCACGTCGCCCGAGCCGCGCCCGTTACCGCGGGCGCCCACCGGTCGCAGCGCCGTGGTCCGCCGCTCGCTCGTCGAATCGTCGGCGAAGATGTCGTCGATCTCGTCGCGTCGCCGCCGCGCGCTCAGCCGCCGCACGTTGGGGCGCTCCCGATAGCTGTCCTGGGGCTCCACCTCGGGCTCGTGGTGGGGCACGACCTCCTCCTCGTAGGCTTCGTCCTCGGCCAGGCCGAAGTAGACGAGGGTGCGGTGCCAGGTATCTCGGAAGGCCATGGGTGCAATGGGGTTTCGCCCCCGGGGGCGATTTCCCTGCCGTGATTATGACGCTCATGGCGGCGATTTTCAGGTTGGGGGGCGCAGGAGCCTGCTGCCTAGGCGCAAGATCGTCGCCCCCTCCTGCAGGGCCACGACATAGTCCTGGCTCGTTCCCATCGAAAGCTCGCGCAGCCCGTGCTCCTCGGCGAGCTTGCGCAGCTGGGTGAAGTGCGCTCGGCTGTCCTGCGCGCTGGCCGCCTGTGGCGGCATCGTCATCAGCCCGGCGACGCTCACCGGACAGCGCCCCAGGAAGGCCTCCAGGTGGCCGGGCTGGACGCCGCTCTTGCCAGTTTCCCCGGCGACGTTGACCTCCACCAGCACCTCGGTCTCCGGGGCAGCGTGGCGGCGCAGTTGCTCCAGCACCGAGTCGCTGGCCACCGAGTGGATGTAGCGCACATTCCCCAGCAGCTGCTTGACCTTGCGGCTCTGAAGCTGGCCGATGAAGTCCCACGTGAAACGCCCGGGATGGGCACGGGCCTTGGCCAGCAGCTCCTGGGCCCGATTCTCGCCCACGACCCGCACACCAGCCTGGGCGAGGACCTCCATGAGCTCGACGGGGACGTACTTCACCGCCACCAGCACCTCCACTCCGGCGGGATCGCGCCGGGCCCGGGCGATCTCCGCCCGGACGCGCTCCAGGTTGGCGCGGACGGTGTCGAGATCCAGCTCGCGGAGTTGCTCAACCACGCCGGCCGCCCGTTCGCACCCACGCGATCCCCGCCTGGCGGCCCGTCACGCCGTGCTCGCGCCGATGCGAGAAGAAGAGCGACGGGTCTGAGCAGATCGTGCACAGACCGCTGTCGTGGATCTCAGCGACCCCGGCCCGCTCCAGCTCCAGGCGCGCGATCGCCTTGAGGTCCAGGTTCTCGCCGCGACGGATGTCCGCCTGGCGCTGCGTGAAGCGATCGTGGATCGCCTCGCTGACCCGGTAGCAGCAGGGACCGGCCCCCGGGCCGATCGCGGCCGTCACCGGGGCCTCAGCGCCGCCGAGCTCGCGCAGGACGGCGACCCCACGCGCCACGATCCCCGCCGCCAGTCCGCGCCAGCCGGCATGGAGCATCCCGGCCGCGCCCCCGCCGGCCACCGCGATCGGCAGGCAATCCGCGGTCAGGACCATCGGCGCCACCCCGGGGAGCCTCGTCAGCAGGCCGTCGATCTCCGGCGGAGGGCTGCCCGCGGCGGGGAGACCGTGGACCGCGCGGACATCGCTCCCGTGGACCTGGCGGCCGTAGGCGAAGCGCGCGCCGATCGCCCGCTCTACCCCGACCCGGTTTCGCTCCACCGCCGCAGGATCGTCCTCGGTCCAGCGGCCCAGGTTGAGGCTGGCGTAGGGGCCCGCGGAGGCCCCACCGCGCCGGGTCGTGAAGAGCGCCGCGGCGCCGGCGAGCTCGATCGCTAGATGCTCGCCGTGCCAGAAGAACGGTGAGGGCAGCATGCCGCCGCAGAGGCTAGTGCCACTCAGCCGCTCGCCCGCGCCGCCCGTAGCGCCTCAGCCAGCTCGTCCTCCCGGCCGCGAGCCCGTCCGTCGCGCTTGGCCGCCAACGCGGCGCGGAGGCCCCGGCCCACCGCCGGCCCCGGCGCCACGCCGGCGGCGAGCAGGTCCTCCCCGCCGATCTCCAGGGCAACGTCCCGCAGCTCCAGCCACGCCGACGCCTGCCGGTGAGCACCGAGCGCGCCGGCGGCCGCCACGAGCTCCGCC